>JASKLG010000020.1 GCA_030153805.1 Bacillota bacterium
CCGCCGTAGATCCCACCAAGGATGAGTACCGGCATGAAGAGCGCCCAGGAAGCCTTCTTCGTTCTCTCCCAGAGCAGGCTTCTGGTAACCTGCACGCTCGTTCCGACGTAACCGTTTTTCTTAGAGACGATGTAGACTACTACCATAAGCGATAGAGCCGTCAAGATGCCGGGCACGACCCCGGCCAGGAAAAGATCGCTGATAGAGGTCCCTGTAGCTACTCCATAGGTAACAAATAGTATGCTTGGAGGAATGAGAGGACCGAGGGCACCGGCAGTAGCCTGCAGGGCGGTGGCAAAGGCCCGGTCGTAGTTGTTTTTCTCCATTGCCGGGATCATGATGCTTCCTATTGCCGCCGTTGTGGCCGGCCCGGAACCAGATATGGCGGCAAAGAAGGCGCTCGTCACCACGCTTATCTGCCCCAACCCGCCGGCCAGGCGGCCGACTAAGAGCTCGGCTAATTCAACCAACTGCCGGGAGATACCGCCTCGTTCCATGAAGTTTCCGGCCACGATAAAGTACGGAATGGCCATGAGGGGAAACGAATCTACGGCTGCGTACATACGCTGGGCGAGAATGTTGAGAGGAACGTCTGTGGCCAGGGCCAGGGAGAGCAATGTGGCCGCCCCGATGGCAATGGCAATGGGGACATTAATCAACATGAAGGTTATGAGAAGTACAAAGGCTAGGATTCCGACTGTCATGTCCCAACACTCTCCTATTTTTCTCGGCCGCCGGACTGGCTGGCTCCGGTCGATCCAGAGAAACTATAGTCTCTTTTGCTAAGCCTGCAAAGCGCAGAGCCATCGTTGCACTCCCGGCAACCACTGCGAGGTACGGAATCCACATGGGAATTTCCATGGCCGGCGACAACTGCACGGTTTCCATCTGTACCTTGACCAGCTCGAAGCCGTACACGGCTACTGCGCCGCAGAAAGCGGCAGAGATGAGCAAAGCCACGAAGTTGGCCAGACCCCTTAGAGCTTTCGGAAGGGCATCGACAACCACCGAAACACTCACGTGTGCCTTTTCCGACACACCAATGCTGGCCGCCAAGAACGTGATCCATTCGAAAGAGAACCGAAGCATTTCTTCCGACCAGGGCAGGGGTGCGTGGAAGGCATAGCGGGCCGCAACCTGCCACACACCAACGACCAGAGCTTCGGCCATAAGGACTATTATGATGGCCTCTTCAATCTTTCTGATGGCTTTTCCAACCACGGCAAACACACCTTTCCGGGCCTTGTGCAATGCACCGCCACAGTTTCCGGTCAACGCCTGCTAGGCCAGGCCGAGACGTTGGAGGGTCTCGCTCTGCGGACGACCGAACTCGTCCCAACCCCGCACGGCGTAGTACTCGCTCAAAAGTTGGTTTAGCGGGGGAAGATTTGTAGCGGCCCCGCCTTCAGCCCTCTTTAGTGTGAGAATGCGAGGCGGCAGAGTGTCGTCCTTACGGCTGACGCCGCACTTTACGTTCAGGACTCGCTTTAGATTGAATATGCGTTCTCCGGCCAGCAGAAACTCCTCGATACTCATCGACCAGCCGGTCACCAGGTTCAGCCACTCGACCATGTGTGTCACCTTCAGGCCGCCGCCCAGGCTGAACTTACACAACTTCAGCGAATCCATGAGGCACATAAGGTCCTGCGCCCGCGCCACCAGCTCCCCCTTACGTTCTAAGCCGAACCGGTCCTGAATCTCTGGAAACCCGATCTCCGGCATCGTCACTGCTTTTTCGAACTGATGCGTGAACCCCTGCAGGTGGCAGGCTCCCCGGTTCGAAGTTGCGTAACCCAGCCCAACGCTGTTGTAGGCACGCGGATCGTGGGCGGGGAACTCTAACCCTTTGGTATGGACTGCAAATTCCAGCGCGAGCCCGCCAATCTCTTCGGCCGCCGCCCTGACGCCTCGGCCAAGCAGCTCACCGAGTCCGCGCTTTTCCCCTATCTGCCGCACCAATTCTACCAAGGCATCGGCGTTACCCCAGTTAAGCTCGAGGCCCCCGGTATCTTGAGTCGTGAGCAGGCCGTGCTCATAAAGTTCCATAGCAAAGGCGATTGCCGAGCCTGTGGATATCGTGTCCAAGCCGTAGCGGTTACAGAATTCGTTGGCGGCCGCGACGGCTTCCAGATCGTCCACGAGGCACAAGGTACCGAGCGTAGCAATGCTCTCGTACTCCGGACCCGCTCCTTTTACCCCGGCGTACTTTCCTTCCTTGATTTCTACTTCCCTACCGCAGCCGATTACGCAGCCGCGGCAGTAGTAGCGCCCGGTCAAGATCGTTTCGGCCATCCTCTGCCCCGACAGTTTGGCCGTCCCTTCGTTCCAAAGGCCCATGCGCCAATTCTGAATCGGTACGTCGCCCAGGGCCTCCATAGCCTGCAGCCCTCCTGCCGTACCGTATGCGCGCATCATTTTTGTGTTGGCAGCGAGGTAGCGGGCGCCTTTGGCCACGCTTTCCCTGAGCTCATCCTCCCTGGCAACCGGGCACCGCTTGTTGCCGTTTACGGCAATTGCCTTTAGCTTCTTCGAACCCATAACGGCGCCAACACCGCAACGGGCGTTGGCCCGGGCGTGTCGCCCGTCGCAGATGATCCCCGCCAGCCGCACCAATTTCTCTCCCGCCGGTCCTATGGCAGCGGTAACGTATGCCGAACCGAGGGACGCACGGAGCCGTTCATCAGTTTCGTATACGTCCAAACCCCAAAGATCCTCAGCCGGCCGAAGCTCAGCACGTTCCTCGTTGATGAGGAGATAGACGGGTTCGGCGCTCTGACCGAGGAACACAATGCCGTCGTAACCGGCACGTTTCAGGGTGTGACCGAACGCCCCTCCCGCATCGGCCTCACCGAAAATACCGGTGAGCGGGGACTTCGTGACAACTTGGTGCCGTCCGGCCATAGGAGTCTGCGTTCCCGTTAAGGGGCCGGTCATAAATATGAGTGGGTTGTCCGGCCCCAGCGGATCAGAAGCTTCTCCGCCGAGGTCGGCAAAGATCCTGGTCGCCAGACCGCTACCGCCAATGTAGCTACGCCACGCCTTTTCGCCCAATGAGCGGACTTCCACAACCCCTGTATTCAAGTCCACCCAAAGGATTCGGTCCCAGAAGCCGTTGGGCATACCGTTTTCCTCCCTTCTTCACTCAGGCTCGATCCTCGGGCGCCGCTATTACTCAGTCGGCCTGACGCGGCCGGGGTTTGATGCCGTCATTCCGGGCAACAAACCCTGCCGCTCGGAATTTCTCCAGCGCTTCGTCGACGTCTTCGGCCGTAACAGAGTAACCCGGTGCTCTATACGTGCGGCCTAGCTGGCCATATTTCCCTACGCCCAGTTCGTGGTAAGGCAGCAGGTGAACTTCCCGCACTCCACCGATTGAGCGTAGTAGCTCGATCGTCTCCGCTACCGTTTCTTGATCGGCGTTGACTCCACCAATAAAGGGAATCCTAACAACCACCGGCACACCCAACCGGCTGAGATACCTCAGGTTGGCAATAATCGGCTCATTGTCGACACCGGTGTAATACCGATGTTTTTCATTATCCGGATGTTTCACATCGAACAGCCACAGGTCTATTAAGGGAATTAGGGCGGCGATTTTCCCTTGCTCGGCATAACCTGAGGTCTCAATGGCCGTGTGAATTCCTTTTCTCCTACAGATTGAGGCAATTTCGTAGACAAACTCGGCCTGTTCGAGCGGTTCGCCCCCGGAGAAGGTTACTCCGCCCCCGGACGTGCGATACACCACCTCGTCCGCCTCTATAGCCATGGCAACTTCCTCGGCCGACTTTTCTTCGCCCGACCAACGCAGCGCCTCGGGCATGCAGGCTTCGACGCAGCGGCCGCAAAGGGTGCATGCCTCTCGGTTAATCACGCGAGTTCCATCCTCCGCAGAAACTATTGCCTGGGCAGAGCAAACGGCCGAGCACGCGCCGCAGCGGAGGCAACGGCGCTCGAGGTACATGATCTCAGGTTGATGCACCTGCGACTCCGGGTTGGAGCACCAACGGCAACGCAGCGGGCAACCCTTCAAGAAGACGACCGTGCGAACTCCAGGCCCGTCGTGGAGCGAAAAGCGTTGAATGTTGAAAACTAGACCCCGCATCACTACACTCCTAAAGTGCATGCTCTGTGCGGTCAATGATATCGTCCTGGAGGTCGCGGTTGATTTCCACAAAGAAGGCACTGTACCCGGCCACACGGACCAATAGGTTGCGGTATTCGTGCGGGTTGGCCTGTGCTTTGCGTAGCGTTTCCGCCGACACCGTGTTGAACTGGATATGGTTCAGCTTGAGGCTGCAGAATGCCCGGATGAAGTTACAGAGCCGTTGGAGTCCCTCTTCGCCGGCAATGGTGTCGGCCTGGAGCTTGAGGTTGAGAAGAGTTCCGTTGGTGGCCAAAACATGAGGGACTTTGGATACTGACTTCAGCACGGCGGTAGGCCCTAGACGGTCAGAACCATGACACGGCGAAATGCCATCGGCCAATGGCGTTCCGGCGAGTCTCCCGCTAGGCAGCGCTCCTACCACTCGACCGAGAGGAACGTTTGAGGCTACAGGGTAGAGCCCCGGCCGGTAAACTCCGCCTCGCGGGTTCTTGTACTTCTTAACTTCTTGACAGTAGATTTCGCCCACCAGCCTGGCCAGGTCGTCCGCGTAGTCATCGTCGTTGCCGTATTTGGGTGCCTTGTTAAGAAGTTGGTGCCTTACTAGTTCATAGCCCTGGAAGTTGTTGTCCAGAGCCGCCTTAAGGCGATCCCACGTCAGCGCCTTGTCCTCGTATATCAGCCTCTTTATGGCGGCCAGGGAATCCGCTACGTCGGCTAACCCTATTCCCTGCGGCCCGGTAAAGTTGTACTTGGCGCTGCCGAGGGTCATGTCCAAGCCGTTTTCAATGCACCCGTCTGTCACTATCGAAGCAAACGGAGTTGGATTCACCTCCGCCTGAACGATGTCCCAGGTGTTCAGCATAATGACCATATGCCGCACGAAGTACGCAATCTGGGTCCGATAGGCGGCGATTACGTCGTCGATCGAAGACATGGCCTCGGGCGGCGGGGTGGCCGGTCCAACCTGTTTGCCGGACAAACGGCATACTCCTTGGTTCAAAGCCAGCTCCAGGCACTTAGGCATGTTGAACATCGCCGCATTGGTCCAGCCGTTGCAGTTATAAGGAGGTGCCGGTTCGACGCAGCCGATAATTACATAGTCCAAGGCATCTTCAAGGCTGACGCCGTCGGAGAGAAGCCCCGGGATGATTACTTCATCGTTGAATATTGCCGGTTTGCCGTCTCCCAACCTGATAACCTCGGCTGCCGCCCGCAGGAATTCTTCCGGCGTCCCCTGGTGGATACGAATGCTTAGTGCCGGCTGGTCAAGACGCACATGTTTCTCGGCGGTCAGGCACATATACGAGAGCTTGTTTGTAGCGTCGCGACCCTGTTTATCTACGCCTCCCAGGATCAGATTCTGAGACATGGTGACTCCGCCAAAGTACTTGGTGGCCGGAGGCACATCCGCCAGCTTTATTAGCTCACCGAACTTCACCCACAGGCAATCCAAAAGTTCCTGGGCTTCCTCTTCCGTTATCAGGCCACGGTCGAGATCCCGAGCCAGGTAGGGGTACATGTACTGATCAAAACGCCCTGGTGACTCCGCCAATCCGTCTGTTTCAATGTGAACCAGGAGATGCACAAACCAAAATGCTTGTAGTGCCTCATGGAAGGTACGAGCGGGGTGCTCGGGAACCCACCGGCAGATCTCGGCAATCCTTTCGAGCTCACGCCGCCGCTTATGATCTTCCGTTTTTTCCGCCTGTCTTCTGGCCTCCTCGGCGAAACGGTGAGCGAAATCGACGGCCGCCTTGGCCACGATCTTGCCTGCTTGGTAGAACTGAAGCTTGGCCAGGGCATTCGGCTCGGTAAGATCGAGGGCTTTTTCGCGCTCCTCTATCTCTTGGCAGATGCCGGCAAACCCTACGCGTAGGACCTTTGGATAATCTACGTTGAGATGCCCGACCGAATTTCTGAGATAGAGGGTCGGCGAAATCACCGGATACTCTTGTTGAAAGACTTCCTTGGTCTCCGGCGGAAGGATGGCTAAAGCCCGCTCTTGTACCGTCTTGCCGCGCCAATAGGGCAGAATTTCCTCACGTAATTCTCTTTTTACCTCTTCCGGCACTTCAAAACGATACTTTTCTCTACGCTCAAAAGTGTCCAGCTGCTCCATTACCCAGACGGCCGCCGTCTCCGGAAAGACGGGTGCCCAGCGCGGCCTGCTGGCAAGGTTTCCAACTATTAGTTCACCGTCTGTAATGTATATGGTCATGTGGTTGAGAACTTTGGCCAAAGCTTTCGCCTTTCGGATAACCGTGGGCTCGGCCTCGGTTTCACGGTAAGACTGGGTGAAGAGCCTGGCCCTTTCCACGCACACACCTGGTTGAATCTCCCGCATGAGATTGCGCAGCCTGGTAACTCTTGGGCTGGCCGTTGTCGTCATCGCTACCATCCCCTCCTTCATATAACTGCCCGGCACCATCTGATCGGCTTTTACCACGATCAAGAGTGTTGCGCCTGTTATTTGGTGTTCCTCACGGGACCAAGGCCACGCGTATGCAGTCTTTGGGTGCAGCCATGAATAAAGCCATAGCTCGCTCGGCTTCCTGTAAGGGGAAGCGGTGAGTGATTAGCTTTTCGATCGGGTATTTACGTGCGTTGAGGAGCCGCACTGCATCCTCGACTTCCCAGGCCTGACCGTGGCCCCCTATAACCTGCAGCTCCTTGTTTACTATGGTATCGGTAACCAAGCTTACCTGGCGGCCGCCCGTAACTCCGGCCAGCACATACCTCCCTTCTGTACGTACTAATTCAAGGCCCAATTGAATCGAAGCAGGTACTCCGGCACACTCAACGACTACGTCGGCCATACGACCTGAAGTCAACTCTCGCACGCGCTCGACGACGTTTTCTTTTTCCAGGTTGATCGTTTCGTCTACTCCAAATTCTTTAGCCACCTTGAACTTTATCTCGTCGGCAGAAATTCCGACCACTACAACCGGGAATGCACCGACTTCCAACGCGGCAATCGCCGTAGTCAGCCCCAAAGCGCCGGCGCCGACGATAACGACTGATTCCCCGGGACGCACCTTGGCCTTGGTGCGAATCCAACGCAGCCCGTTGCCCAGAAGGGAAGATAGGCACGCCGCCTCTGCCGGCACGTCCGGTTCGACCTTGTGAACTTTACTTCCAGGAAGAATAACCATGTACTCGCTGTACCCGCCGAAGAGATACGGCGGATGATCGCAGGTGAAGCTTACGCCGTAATTCTTGCGCGGCTGGCAGGCGGCATAGTTTCCTCCGAGGCAGTTCTCGCAGTGTCCACACATCTGGTAGGGCTCTGGAGTAACCCGGTCTCCCTTCTTCACTCCGTAAGCCTCGGCCGCCAGCTCCCCTATCTCTTCTACGTAGCCCACCACTTCGTGCCCCAAGATTTTGGGGAAGGAAGAAGCTTTGTGGGTACCCTTGTACAGCAGGCGGTCGCTGCCGCAGATGGACACCATTTCCACGCGGAGAAGAAGATCTTTCGGTCCGACTTCCGGCAGAGGGAACTCTTTCAAAATCATCTTTTCCGGTGCTTCCACCACAACCGCCCTAGACACACGTGGCATACTTTGTTCCCTCCTCTATAGAAGGCGAGGGTTAACCGCTGCGTACTCTGCTTCAACAAGCTCTGGTTCCCTCACCAGGTCGTCGAGCGTAAACGTCTGCTCGATGAGCGCAGCCAATGGGTACCTGGCCCGCTCAAGGAGCAGTCGTACTCCGTTCGTCTCCCAAGCCGGGCCTGTAATAGATTTCAGACAAATCTCATGCTCCTGGGCATAGCGGAAGGCCGTTTCGCTGAGCCTGTTAACACAATCGACGCTTACCGCCACGCCTCCCGGCGCAAGCGCCATGATACCCGTATTGAAAACGCTGGAATTACTGGACGTGGCCAGAAAGATGTCCGGACGTTTCCAGCGGTCAAGTGACAGAATCTCCTCTTCACCGCCTAAGACTTGGTGCGCTCCCATAGCCATGGCCAGCCTTCGCGTTTTTTCAGTAAAGCAGCCAGCCACCGTAATCGGGTCCAAGCCTCCTTCGCGAGCCAGAGCAGCGGCCAGCAACCCGAGAATCGTCGGCGCGTCGATGAGCACTCCCTTACCCACACTTCCTTCTCCGGCGTCGAAAAGGGCTCCGTAGGCAAGCAGCCCTTCGGGCATCAGGAGGGCAATCTGCGCTTCCCACTCGTCTGGGACCTTGTGGATGCGTGAGCCTGCACGAACATAGAGGTATTGGCCCCAGGTTCCGCCCAAACCCGGAGGCTCATCGGCAGCGAAGTCTTGCCCGTACCAACGCCTGCGCTCACAGATACGCCTTCTTGCCGTAAGGCACGGTTTGCAGTTGTAGCAGCTGGTGAACGGTTCCACCACCACCCGGTCCCCGGCATTTACACCATAGAAAGCTGCCGCCTCATCCCCGATTGCCTTTACGCGGCCGATGGCAATAGAGCCGGGGATAAGCGTAGCACTCAGATCGTGCCGCAAGAACAGCTTTCGGTCACGCTCAGTTATTCGCGCCAGCTCAACTTCCAGGATTAGGCCGTCTTTTTCGACTTCTGGTACCGTGAACTCAGCAACTTCCCGCCTTCCACCCGGGCCAATGACGAGGCTCCTTGAGAAATTCAATCTCTTTCCTCCTCCGGACTGAGCTGTTCGGACCCAGTCTCATCGTAAAAACGGCGCATGAGAGATATGCCCGCTGTTTCCATGATTGCAACTTCCATCGTCAGAAGCACCGTTGTAGGCTTAAATATGTGCCCGCCATATACGTGATCCAACTGATCTGCTAATGCTGCATGAATGTGCACGTAATATTCTCCTCGCTCCGTTCGGGCAATTGTTCCCTCAGCTGCTAGGATATTGAGTGGGCCGGGGAGTGTATAGGGAACGCCCTTTCCCGCGCCAAGTTTGCTGTCTTCCTTGGGCACAATGTAGGTAAACTTCGCGCCAGACAGGCTCCCAGTGAGACCTAGTATTAGCCCGGATTTGATGTCATACCGGCGGCAAATCTCTTCTATGCCCTCGATCAAATCTGTCCCCGCGCCTATCCTCGCAACTACGATTCTCCCAGGTTGCCCACAGGCGGAAGCAATGCTGCCCACGCCTCAACCCCTCCTCACGTGCCGATGCAATCGCGCTTTCAATTCAAGCGCCGCCTTGGCCGCCGTTACAATGTGCTTTACGTGCATGCCGTATTTTTCTAGAAGAAGCTCGTAAGGACCCGATTCCGCAAAGGTGTCCGGCAGCCCGACGCGTTTTACCGGTACCGGGTAAGCGTCACAAACTACATCTGAAACGGCACTGCCCAAGCCATTGATTACGTTGTGGTCCTCCACGGTCACAATGGCCCCCGTCTCTTCCGCAGCCGCAAGGACTGCCTCACGGTCGATGGGTTTAATAGTATGCATGTCCAGAACGCGGACCGTGAAGCCCATTCCCTCCAGCTCATCAGCTGCCCTTTCTGCCCAATACAGCATGTCTCCGACCGCAATGATGGTGAGGTCTTCACCTGGCCGTCTCTCTATCGCTTTGCCGATGAAGAATTTCTGGTCCTCTCCGTACAGGGTCGGAACGGCATCGCGGGTCAGGCGTATGTAAACCGGACCCGGTAAGGCCAGCGCCTGATCGAGAAGCGGTTTGGTAGCAACTTCGTCCGCAGGCATAACGACAGTCATGCCCGGAATGGTTCGAAAGATACCAATATCTTCAGTGGCCTGATGTGTAGGACCGTCGTTTCCGGGAGTCACGCCGGCATGGCTGGAAGCGATGGTAACATTCAGATATGGATAGGCGATGAAAGTGCGCACTTGCTCGCAGGCACGCATGCTGGCAAACACGCCGTAGGTGCTGACCAAGGCCCTTTTCCCGGTACTGGCTATGCCAGCTGCAGCGGCCATAAGATTCTGCTCCGCTATGCCTACATTAATGAATCTTTCCGGGTAGCGCTCGGCAAAGTGGATCGTCTGAGTCGACCTCGTTCCGTCTGCCTGCAACACTACGAGATCTGGGTACTTGGCCCCCAATTCGACCAATGCCCGGCCGAACGCCTCCCTTGTGGACATTCCCATGTTTCAACACTCCCCCAGTTCTCGCAAAGCTGCAGCCAGTTGCTCGTCGTTCGGCGCTTTGGCGTGCCATTCTCTGACGTTTTCCATGAAGGATACGCCCTTGCCTTTGATGGTGTGGGCAACAAGCACCGTCGGCCGTTCCTTCACCGTTCTCGCCCAGCTCAAGGCGTCAACGATTTCCTCTATGTTGTGCCCGTCGAGTTCCCTTACCGCCCAGCCGAAGGCGCGCCATTTTTCGACGAGCGGCTCGATCGGCATGACATCCTCCGTTCGTCCATCCACCTGCATTGAGTTTCGATCTACAATGGCCACCAGATTGTCCAGCCGGTACTTTGCACAGGCCATGGCCGCCTCCCAGACCTGGCCTTCCTGTACTTCGCCGTCACCCAGTATTACGTAAACCCTGTAGTCAGGGCCAAAAATTCGGCTCGCCATGGCCATGCCGAAGGCCAGAGACAACCCTTGTCCCAGCGATCCCGTGGTCATGTCCACTCCCGGCGTTTTCTTTTTGTCCGGATGCCCCTGTAGAATGCTGTTTATCTGGCGCAGGGTTCTAAGCTCCTCTTTGGGGAAGTAGCCCAGTTCGGCCAAACACGCATACCAGGCCGGGCAGGCATGCCCCTTTGAAAGTATGAAGCGGTCCCGTTCAGGCCAGTCCGGATTATTAGGATCTAGCCGCATTTCGTGAAAGTAAAGTACAGTTATGATGTCGGCGACAGAAAGCGAGCCCCCAGGATGGCCCGATTTTGCGGCATGGATCATCTTCAAGACTTCTGCCCTTATACGCCGGCTCATGTGCTGAAGATACTTTATCCTTTCCGGGCTACACATCGGCGACGCTCCTTCCGGCATGATTTAAGAACCTCGCCCGGCCGTTTTCCAAGTGCTTTCTCATCATAAGGCCCGGTTGATTCTCAGCAGGATTCACTAAAGCCCGCATGACCGCATAATGCTCGCTTAGGGTTTGGTTGAACCGTTCTTCGTCACTCAGGGCCTTTGCTCCGCATTGGATCATTCGATCGCGTAGATTTCGCATTATGTCGATCATTCGTTTGTTATTGTGCTTGGCAAACAGGAATAGGTGAAAGTTGAAGTCCTGGTGGACAAAAGCCACAGCATCACCGGACTTGGCAGCATCTTCCTGCTCCCGGAGAATGTTTTGGAGATGACGAATATCCTCTTCTCCAAGGGCCCCAGCAAGTTGGTCTGCCACATAACTTTCCAGGGCAATGCGTAGGTCAAAAATATCTCGTGCTTCGTCTACGGTCATGCCGACAACTATGGCCCCTTTTTGCGGTACTATTTTTACCAAACCCTCCTTGTCCAGAAGGGAAAGGGCGCTTCTGATAGGCGTCCGGCTCATGCCGAGGCTTTGAACTAGGGCATTTTCCGATAACATTTCTCCCATTTCGTAGGTGTTGTTTATGATCCGCTCTTTGATAATTTCGTAAGCCTTTTCGCGCAGTAGGATGTTTGACACCCCCGATCTCCACAAACGTTCAATAAACTCCTGCGACTCTTGGCGCACCAGCACCTTTGTCCGGCCGGTTGGGATACTAACATACAACTTGGATTCTAGTGTCCTAGTATTCGCTGGACGTGCCTAAATTCCTCCTACATGTATACTTCAGAAGCGTGCTATCACGATAAACTTATTTTATGTGTCGCTCGTTTTTCAATTATTGATCGTTGAAATACCGGCACTCAGGCAAATAAAATAGCCGGCCTGAGCCGGTCAAAAGCAATGGTGGTATTTCTTCCTTAACCTGCCCGCTGCGGCAGTTGGCAAGTCTCTTAGTCGAACTTGATTTGCCAGCTTACCGCCTCTTCTACCCGCGGCGTGTAGACGGTGAAGGCACGGCTGCTCCCCGGATCCAGGCAGGTCAAGAAAACGCTGTCCACATCCACTAACTGCCTGGCACCGTTGTAAAATTCCACCACTACCTTCAGGAAATCATACCCCGTCATCCCTTGGTTACAGACTCGTCCCTTAAGGCTTAAATACGCCGCGGGCCGGTCGTTATACTGTTCGGCACCGGCCGTAAGCATGAGCTCCCTTGGCTTTGCCGGAAAGCCGGCGGCCAGCTTCAGGCGGTACCAGGCCGCATCCGCCCTAAACGGCAGGACGAGTTTAAACGCTTTTGTTTCGCCTGGATTGAGAAAGTTGATATACCCTGCGGCCGTGGCGACCACTTCTCCGGCGGCATTGCCCACCTCCCAAGTTATCCGCACCAGCTCCTGGGCCAACTGGCCGCGATTGCCTACACGCCCCACCAAGTACCAGGCCGGGCCGTCGGCATAGGTACGGGCCTCAACAAGCCGCAGCCCTTCCTCTTCGGACGGCACAAGAAAAACTGCTTCTTCGCCGCTGGTCGCAACCGGGATGCCGAAGAGCCCGGCCAGCTCCGGCGGCGCCAAATAAAAGCCGTCAGTATCCTCAACCGGCAGGGAGGCCAAAATGCGTTCTTCACCGCCGTATTCCGCGCGTCTCTCGCCCCTCACAAGTTTAAGCTCCCCGAGCGGGAGACTGGCTACCAGCCGCCCTTCCCCTATCTTCTCTACGCGGCCGCCCAGGGCGTGCACCAGAGCTGCTACCGGACAAAGGCCCGCCCCCTCCTCCGCCGGTACCAAAGGCACACCCACGGCAGAGGCGACAAAGGGGTAAAAATCCTCCTTTCCCCCAGTATCCCCCACGGCCGCCGCCGAGACTCCATACAGCTGTCCTGCCAACAGCAGCGCGATCGTGACCAGAACTAAGAGACACACCGCTTTCTTTGGCCCGAGCACATGCAACACTCCTTGCCCGATAGTTCTCTCGCTTAACTTCCACATTCTGGAAGAAAGTTCCTCCTGCCTTGTTTCGACGGATTCGCCACAGGCACGCCAATCTTTCCCAAGACCGTCTCCGACTATTCTAGCCGCCGGTATCATAGTTTAAACCGACGGCAGAATATGCGTTACTGCGGGGTATGGCCATATGTTGCCTGAAAAAGAAATTTTGTCGGTGCTAGGGCAATTGGCAGGCAGCGTTGCCGTGTACCTGGAGGACATGACCGCCCAGGAACTCTTCACGGTAAATCCTGAACGTACCTTCCCGGCCGCCAGCACCATAAAGATTCCCCTCCTTGCAGCTGTGCTGGAGTCGGCAGAAACCGGAAAGCTGGATTTAAACGAGGCGACGGCTATTGCCCACGCCAACCGGGTAGGTGGAGCGGGTGTGCTCAGCGAACTGAGTCCGAATCTCAGACCGACCGTCCGCGATCTGGCTACCCTCATGATCATCCAGAGCGATAATACGGCAGCCAACCAGCTGATTGATCTCGTGGGGATGGAAACGGTGAATGCTCTCTGCCGGAAGCTGGGGCTTAAGCATACGGTACTTCAGCGTAAAATGATGGACTTCGAAGCTGCCCGCGCCGGCCGCGATAACTTTACCTCCGCCGCAGACCTGGGCCGTCTCCTGAAACTTCTCCTGGAAGGGAAGGTGGTCAGCTCTGCCGCCTCGGCCCTGATCATTGACCTCATGAAACGCCAGCAGCACCGAAATAAGCTCCCGGCCTACCTTCCCGCCGACATACTGATCGCCCACAAGACCGGCGACCTACCCAACTTGGAACACGACGCCGGCATCTTCTTTCTCCCCAAGCGTACCTACACTTTGGTGGTTCTCACCGACCGTCTCCCGAGCAATAGAGCCGGCATCGAAACCATCGCCCGCATCTCGGAAATCGTGTTTACGGCCCTGGCGACCGCATAGAAGCTACTAACACAACGAAAGCAGGTGGCTGCAAACCACCTGCTTTCTATGCTCTCCTCCAAGCGGCCTAACTCCCCGCTCCCCTAGCGGCGTCTTAGCGCCCGGCCGGCGCGCACGCCCGTAAGGCGCCCCCGATCGAGGGCCACCTGTCCGGCCACCAGAACGTATTCAATCCCCTCGGGGTATTGGTTTGGCTCGCTGAACGTCCCCTTGTCGCGAATGGTCTCGGGATTAAACACCGTTATGTCGGCCACCATCCCTTCGCGGATCAGGCCCCGGTCTTGGAGACCTAGGCGTTGGGCCGCCGCCGACGTCATGCGCCTCACCGCCTGCGGCAGGGTCAGCACCTTCTCTTCTCGCACATACTTTCCCAGAAAGCGCGCGCAGGTGCCGTAAACCCGGGGATGAGGCTTGCCGCCGACGATGCCGTCCGAACAGAGGGTCATATATTCGCTCCGCATGATTGTCTTAACGTCCTCTTCGCTTCCGTAGAAAACGGTCATCGTGACCGCGTCTTCCTCTTCGATCAAAAGGTCGCAGACGACGTCAAGAGGGGTCTTTCCGGTTTCCTTGGCTATTTCGGTAATCGTTTTCCCCTCGGCAAATCGGTTCTTTTCCGTCTGAACAGCGTTGACCATGATCCCATCCCAGCCGCATAAGTCCACCCAGTTCTCCCAGCGTTCCGGTTTAATGTTCTCCTGTACCTGGCGGATCTCTTCCCGCACTGCCGGGTCCTTCAGGCTTTCAAGGAGTTTAGCCGTTCCGCCGGCGTGGAACCGGGGCGGAATGACAGCATCTAACATGGTACTTCCTGCAACATACGGGTATTGGTCAAAGGTAACCTCGAGCCCCTGCTCCCTCGCCTCTTCCAGCAGCGCCAAAACCTCCGGCGCCTTACCCCAGTTCCGCCTGCCACCCACCTTAAGGTGCGAAATGTGAAGCGGGCAACCTGCCTCAAGACAGATTCCCGTAACCTCACGAATAGAATCGAGAACGTAGTCGCCTTCGTTGCGCATGTGCACCACAAAGAATCCACCGTACTTCGCCGTTACCCGGCAGAGTTCTACTAGTTCTCTGCGGTCCGCATACATTCCTGGCGGATAGATAAGTCCTGTAGAAAAGCCACAGCCTCCCTCTTCCATGGCTTGAGCCAGAATATCCTTCATGCGCTCCAGTTCGGAAGGACTCGCCGCCCGGTTTTCCCAACCCACCACCATGGCCCGTACTGCACCGTGCGGCACGAGCATCATAGAATTAGTGGCCGGTTGCACTTTGTCCAAAGCGGCCAAGTAGTCGGCCATTGAATTCCAGGGCCATTCCTGTAAATAAGTGCCGAGCAGCCCGGAAACCCGTCGCTTCATCGGCTCCTTGTTTGCATCGTCGATGGGTGCTACTGAAAGACCGTCCTGGCCAATAAGGGCCGTAGTTATGCCCTGCATGAGCTTCGCATCCTCCTCCGGGTGCTTGAACACCCGAAGGTCGGAATGCGTATGCATGTCAATAAACCCCGGAGCAACAACAAGTCCTGTGGCGTCAATTACCCGGTGCGCTTCGGTAGTAATCGTATGGCGTACCTCGACAATACGTTCACCGGCAATACCCACATCCGCCCGGAACCACGGATTGCCCGCTCCATCGATAACCCGGCCGTTCTTGATCACTACATCGAGCACAGTATCCTCCCCCTATGGATAATGTTGACCCTGCTTCTTAGGCCGTAGCCTTATCCCGACCCCAGTAGAGCTGCAACACCTCATCCGACGGCGGCGGCGTAAGCAGGGTAACCAGGACATAGGCCACGAGCGAGATGCTGATGCCCATCACCACGGGGTGCATGCCGAAAGAGAGTTGCTTCAAATAACCGGAAATCAAGATATATCCGCCAAGACCTGCAACCATGCCTGCGATGGCCCCGGGTGCATTCGCCCGCCGCCAGTAGAGCCCAAGGAGAAGTGGCACAAAGAACGAGCTCTCCAGGCCGGCCACGGCAAAGTAGACGATCCACTCCAAAGCAGGGGGCGGCGCTAGGGCGAGCAAGAAGGCAATGGCTCCTAAGCCCAGGGTAACCCAACGGGCCAAGCGGCTGATTACCTCGTCAGAAGCACCCGGGCGGATAACCTTCGCATAAACATCCATCACTAGGCTGCCTGATATCAGTATGAGCATGGACGCTACTGTGCTCTGCATCGCCGCGATCACTCCGGCAAGGACCACCCCTTGAAGGATCGGCGGTAGTGCCCAGGCCGCCATGGTGGCCTTCGCGTGATCCGGAACAGCGAGTTTCGGGTCAACTGCCCGGGTTAAAGTGCCCGACGTAGCCATAAGCACAGTCCACATAGTAACCGCCACGGCCCCGATCACCATGGAACGCAACATTGCCCGGGAGTTCTTGTACACGAGTGCAGGCATGACTCCATGGGGCATACCCAAGATGGCAAACCCACAGCTTCAACGGCGCGCATTGCCGCCGAAAGACCCCCAAGTTTTGCCACTGCAAAGAAGAAAAGCAGAATGGCAGCCACGGTCATAACTACGCCCTGGATTGCTGCCGCCAGCGTTGTGCCGCGGATACCGCCAAATGCAGTATAAAGGATTACCACTAAGGTAACAAGGATAAGCCCGCCATAATAGTTTACGCCCGTCATGACTTCAAACATACGGGCACCGCCAACAAACTGGATAGTAGAATAAGGGACAAGGAAAATCAGCATGCTGAGCCCGCCTAAGAGTAAGACAGCCTTGCTGTCCTCATAGCGGGCACCGAACACGTCTAAGTAGGACCTGGCATTGATCCGGCGGGCAATGATTCCAATCTTCTTTCCAACAACGCCTAAAACCATGAGGTTCATGAAGTTCTGCCAGTTGGTAAGCACAACCCAGGTAAGCCCGTTTTTGTATGCCAGGCCGGGCGTGCCGACAAATGTTCCCGCGCTGCAAAGCCCTGCCGCCAAGACCATGGCCACAACGAAGGCTCCCATACCGCGCCCGCCGGTATAGAACTCGTCCACGTATTCTTTGGCTTTCAGCCCGATCATGGACCGGCCGGCGCTAACACCAAGGATTATGAGAAGGATCGTATAAATGAGAAAGGTTGCCATAGCCAGCCAAGTTCCCGTCATGGGCGCCGTCCCTCCTTGCCGTCCAGGTATGGGTCAAGAGGGGTATCTTCGAAGACACGCTCACTGAGAAAGTAGAGTAGAACAATGAAGACTGCAGGCAGCAACACACCAGCCACCAAGAACCAGAGAGGAAGTCCTAACACCAGTTGCCTCCCTAATCCGAATGTCGCAGTCATGACTGAAATGAAGAAGAGAGTAAAGAAGCCAAAAGAAATTAACATTTCGCGAAAACAGGTTTGAAAGCGGGGATCTTCGGCCATCTTTTTCCTTTCTTCTCTCACGCCCTGCGCCTCCTCTTCTCATCTTTTTTTGTCTTGCATTATCTCTTGTCTTGCGTTCGAGCGCGTACGGTCCTGGTCATTCACACCTCCTTTCATAATCCGAAATATCTTGCTACTTTCGTAAGGTATTAGAGGAATTTCTGTGAAGCGCGTTGAATCTGTCTGTTCACACACTCATCGAGGTCACACTCACCTTACGCCTGTGTCTACCATAATGGAGCAAGTCTCATGCCAAGTGCAGTGAGAAAATCACCCGCCAAATCCCGCCCAAGTGAAGGTTCCAAGTTGAGAGTATTCGATGCACCACCGCATATGATGCTTGGGTGCATCAACAGGTGCTGAAAAGTTGTTTGGGGTGAACGCAATGAGCACCGGATCAGACCTCATCTCCTACCAAAACCTGATGGCCATCTTGGACTGTCTTCCTGACGGTATTGCCGTTACCAACAACCGGGGAGAATACCTTCTCGTTAACCGCGCGTACGAAGCCTTGGTAGGTGTTAAGGCAAACGAGATCTTGGGTAAGAGCGTCCAGTACCTCCTGGACAAAGGCTATATCTCAGCCCCGGCGGTAACGCACCTTGTTCTTCGCGAAAAGAAACGCGTCAGCATTATCCAGAAGATGAAGCTCACGGGAAAAGAGCTGCTTCTCACCGGGAATCCCATTTTCGATGGCAACGGAAACATCGCACTTGTAGCTTCAACTTTACAGGACGTAACAGAGCTAAACCAGACGAAAGAGGAGCTCGAGAGACGCAGCAGGGAATCGCAGGTTTTCCAGGCCGAGCTGAACAGATTGCGTCACCAACAAAAGAAGGACAATCTCATCTTCAGAAGCAAAGCCATGGCCCAGGTAGTCGAACTCGCCGAGCGCGTTGCTCCTTTTGACACGACCATCCTTCTTACAGGCGAGTCGGGCGTGGGCAAGGAGATAATCGCGCGGCTTATCCACAATCTGAGCCCGCGCGCTAGCGCTCCGTTCGTCGAAGTCAACTGCGCGGCCATACCGCCGGGTCTCATCGAGGCCGAACTGTTCGGCTACGAAGAAGGCGCTTTCACCGGCGCCCGAAAAAAAGGTAAACCCGGTCTGTTTGAAGTTGCCCATCAGGGTACGCTTTTTCTGGACGAGGTGGCAGAACTCGCGCCGCAAACCCAAGCCGACCTGCTCAGGGTGCTGCAAAACAAAAAAGTCCGCCGGGTAGGCGGAACAGCCCTAATTGAGGTGGACGTGCGAATAATCGCTGCTACCAACAAGAATCTGGCCGAACAGGTGCAGAAGGGGGCATTCCGGGAAGATTTGTATTACCGTCTTAATGTTGTGCCTATAACGATTCCGCCCCTACGCCGCCGGAAAGAAGATATTGTCCCCTTGGTCGTTTACTTCTTGGAGAAGTACAACCGTAAGTACGGTCTTAACAAAACTATAGCGCCGGAAGTCCTGCAATCGTTCTTTGCCTATGACTGGCCGGGCAACGTACGTGAGCTGGAACATACGGTGGAGCGCCTCCTCCTTACCTCCCCCGGTCCAGAGATAACCTTGGCTTCCCTGGCCCAGCCAACCGTACCCGGAAAACCTGAGCTTGAGTTTCTTTCTCTTAATGGTTATCTCGAAAGCATGGAACGACAGCTCCTGGAAAACCTCTTCCGCTCGCTTCCCAGTACCCGCCAGCTGGCGCGCGTCCTTAGGGTTAATCAGTCCACCGTGGTACGGAAGCTGCGGAAATACGGAATCACGAAAGAGAAGAGCTAAACGCGGCCTGAGTCTGGGTAGACACCGAACAGCAAAGAAAGTTGGAGGTGTTTTGCCGTGGAAAACTACAAGGTAGAGTCCTTCAGCCTTGATCACACAAAGGTTGTTGCCCCCTTCATCCGTCTAGCTGCCCGTAAGGTCTATAGCGGCGTCGCGGTGACCAAGTTTGACGTCCGTTTCACCCAGCCAAATGAGAAATTCCTTCCGCCTCCCGTGCTGCACACTATTGAACACCTCTTGGCCGAAAGGCTCCGCTGGCAAGCCGACAACATAATCGACTTTTCCCCAATGGGCTGCGGCACGGGTTTTTACCTTACCGTCTTCGGCGATTATGACGAAGTTTGGGCCGAAAGAGTCCTGAGAGCCGCCATGGAAGAGGCCCTTCAGTACGAGCACATTCCGGCACAGAATGAAACGCAGTGCGGCAATTATCGCTGCCATGACCTCCAGGGCGCCAAAGAAGCCATTCGGGAGTTTCTGGCCCATGATGCCCGTTATCTCACCGATCCTTATGGAAGCGGCACAGCCAATTAGAAGCGTTTATTAGGGCCCTCCCGCCGGCCGGCCACCATGCCGGAACACATAAAAAGGAGCGGCTTGAGCCGCTCTCTTCGCGCATTATTCGTGGTTTAAGCCCAGTCGTGCCACCAGACCGGCACGGCGGACCAAAGCGTATATAAAGAAGGCGTAAGCGGGAATGTGCACGGCCTGCCCGATGATGCGCGGGGCCAGAAGAGGCCGCCAGGGAATACCGAACAAGCTTTCCAGGAAGTACGGCACCAAGATAAGCGATGTAACCGTCTGTCCGACCAGAATGGCCAGGAGGAGTGCCCCCAGGCCGGGGTTATGCTCCTGGTGAATGAGCTTCAGAACCAAGGCCGGCAGGGCTCCTGTAAGGGCCGCTGTCAGAGTAAAATGAGGCATGTAGGCGCCCATCGGATTGATGAAGTAACCTACCACATCCCCTACGCCGCCTACCAGCGCCCCCGCCCAGGGCCCCCAGAGTACACCTGCCAGGATAACCGGGAGACCGCCGAACCCGATACGGATCCCTTCCACTCCGCCGATGGCCACCCGCAGGCTGGCCACCCGGGTAAGCACCACATTCAGAGCGACCAGCATGGCCAGGTAGGCTAGTCGCCGGGTTGCTTTATTCACAGGCGTCACCTCCCTTCCCTTTGGTTGTGGCAGGGCCACACCAAAGGGAAGGGGCCCCTCTGATGTGGCAGCGAACGCGGCACCATACCGCGGGCTCTTACGCCCTTCGTCCAAAGGCAACGTCCCATCCTTTGGCACTTAACGCATGGTGCCTACTCTGCCAAACCTTGAGGCGATTATATCACAAGCCCAAAACTTTTTCCAGGGCGCGGATGAACTTTTCGTTCTGTTCCGGAGTGCCTACAGTAACCCGGGCATAGGTGGGCAGATTCCAGATGTGGCCGGGACGAATGATGACGCCTTCGCGCTGCAAATCTTGGAAGACGCGTCTGATGTCCTGTTTCGTATCTACCAGGATGAAATTGGTTTGGCTCTTGACGTACGGGAGGCCCAGACGCTCGAACTCTTTATACAGGTACTCGCGCCCGGCGCTGATTAGATCGTGAACTTTCTTTACAAACTCATCGTCGTCCAAAGCGGCCAGCGCGCCGGCCTGGGCAACGCGGTTGGCGGCAAAGGCCTCGCGAATGCGCTTCATGCCGCCGATAAAATCGGGATGGGCAATGGCATAACCGATGCGCAGACCCGCCAGGCCGTATATCTTCGAAAAGGTCCGGCTGACGATTACGTTGCGCCCGGCCCGCACATAGTCCAGCCCGTCCGGATACTCCGGATCGTCCACGAATTCTTTGTAGGCCTCGTCCAGCACCACGATAACATGCTCCGGAACTTTCTCCAAGAATTCTTCTACTTCTTTGCGGGTGCTGATGGTTCCGGTAGGGTTATTGGGGTTGCAGAGGAAGATAAGTTTGGTCCTCTCGGTGATGGCCGCCGCCATAGCCGTAAGGTCCGTCGTGAAATCGGGCCGCACCGGCACCATGATAACCTTCGCTCCCATGGCGCGGGCGCTGATTTCAAAGCTGGAGAAACTGGGATCGGCCATGATCATCTCCTCACCCTCATTGAGGAAGGTTTTGGAGATGAGGGTGATGATATTGTCCTCGCCGTTGGCAAAGATGAGCCAATCCGGGTCCACACCCAGTTTGGCCCCCAGTTTTTTGGCCAGTTCCGTACAAGCTCCGTCCGGATATATATTCGCCGACTCCAGGGCCTCGTGCATAGCCGCCAGAGCTTTAGGCGACGGCCCGAGCGGGTTTTCGTTGGACGCGAGCTTAATCACTTCCTTAAGACCGAACTCCCGCTGCACGTCCTCGATGGGTTTCCCCGGCACGTACGGCTTGATCTCCGCGATCCCTCTACGGAACAGCTTCTCCTTCTCGCCCACCAGCAGAGCCTCCCTTTCAAAATTGTTCTAAGGTTCCTGTTGCCATTATAATACACGTTACTCAGCCAAGCAAATTTCTACCCGTCCGGTATAGAGACGCCAAATTATTCTGCAACAATTCAGATTCTCCCCCGCTCTGCTTCCCCGCTTCCCAGAGCCGGCGGCAGCACTATTGCCCGGGCCGCCACGTCTACCCGGCGCACCACAAGGCCCGTCAGCTCTTCCAACCCTTCTTTCAGGCGGTGCTGTATTCCGTAAAGGAGAGGCGGAATTTCAATGTAACCCGCCACGGACACGTCGACCCCCAGCCAGATTTCATGCCTCTCCTCGACCACGGTGGTTTTCAGCACGCGGGAGAGGCCCGGCATTCCCCGGACAAGTTCCCGCGCCAGAGCGCAAATGGCGCTTTCGGCAATGTACAGCCGGCCGATGTAGCTGAAGGCAGGCCGGACGATGCTCTTTTCCCCCCGCTTAAGCGGTTGCCCCCGTCCGGTGCGGGGGAAGAAATAGTGCAATGGATCGACGAGAATGCCCGGCAGGTTCTTCTTTACCTCGATGGTCGGTACCGGGATGACGTGCTTTCCTTCTCTGGCTCGCGCCTCGAGCGCACGGGCAATTTGGCGGGGCGTGGCCACCTCTTCAATACGGATTACGCGGGTTGGCGGCGGCAATCCCAGCCGCTCGCTCACCCGCTCCAACATACGGTCAGAGGTGGCAATAACGAGAAGCCGCGCCGGGTTGAGCTCGGCAAGCTTGGCGCGCACGCTAGAAGCATGCTGCGGATCTGTAAAGATGGCCCGCCGTATGGCCTGCAGCTTGGTTGGTTCCCGCTTCGCAGAGACGCCGGCTACGATGCGGCTGCCGTGGATGAGGAGCCCATCATCCAAAATAGTCTCAATATTGTGGGTGTAGGCCACAGCCTGCGCCCGGTGGCTTTTCCCCGTACCGCTCGGCCCTATGAGTGCGTAAACCTCCATGGTTTCTTCCTCTCGAAATTCTCAGGGCAAATATGTACCAACCAAATATGTACTAAAGCTCGATTAAGCCCAGGCTGATCATCAGCCCGTGGTTGACCTTATCCATTATTTCGCCCTCCAGGTGGCCTATGCGGCTCTTGAGGCGTCTCTTGTCAATGGTGCGGATCTGTTCCAGCAAAATCACCGAGTCCCGTTCTAAGTTGAACTCCTCGGCCTTAAGTTCTACATGGGTCGGCAGTCGCGCCTTATTGATCTGGGAGGTTATTGCCGCCACGATGGTGGTAGGGCTGTAGCGATTACCGATATCATTTTGCAAGATTAAAACAGGCCGAATCCCTCCCTGCTCAGAACCTACCACCGGACGCAGATCTGCATAAAAAATATCCCCGCGCTGTACAATCACGCTCTAATCACTCTCCACTTCGTCCCGGAAAGACTGCCATAACTCTTCGACGTCGCCATCACTCGGCAGCCCTTCCTCGGCCAATTCAAGATTTATTTTAGCCATCTCCAGGTATCCATTTTTCATCCGGTCGCGGAGCTCCCGCCGCTTTCGTTCTTCCAGGAAACGGTTCAGTGCCTCCCGGATAAACTCGCTCCGGCTTCCTTTTTCCAACGCAACCACCCCATCTACTTCCCGGAGCAAGCTGCTCGGTACCGTGATCATAATGCGCTTGAACTCGGCCACCGAAGGCACCTCCGTATAGCAAGCGGTATATACGCGATGATAGTTTCATTATATATTGGCTGGCAGGTTCTGTCAACGCGTGCGGCTGCATAGACGCATGGGAATAAGTGCCACCGGGCGCTCACTCTAAAGCGTGTGTATGACCTTCCCGCACGGCTCGCCCCGAAGGAGGGCGGATAGGGCAGAAGGTAGGGCATGAATCACATCACCGGCCACAAAGCCCCGCTCCCCGCCTGAGCTTTTTGCCGCCAGGTCACCGGCCAGGCCGTGCAGGAACACCCCCGCTGCAGCCGCCTGCACGGCGTCCAGGCCTTGGGCCAGGAACGCGGCGATGACCCCGGTAAGAACATCCCCCGTTCCTCCCGTAGCGAGGCCTGGATTCCCCGTTGGATTGATGTAGCAGGTCCCATCGGGCGCGGCGATAACGGTGCGCGCCCCCTTGAGAACGACCACCGCATTCCACTCGCGCGCCACATCCCGGGCCAGCGGCAGCCGGTGCGCCTGCACTTCGGCCGGAGTGCTGCCCGTAAGCCGCGCCAGCTCCCCAGGGTGCGGCGTAAGGATGATTGGAGCCGCCGCTTCACCGAGCACCTCCATGTGTCCGACCAGAGCATTCAGGCCGTCGGCATCGATGACCAGCGGCACAGGGCTTTCCCGCACCAGCTCAGCCAAGAGGGATGCCAGCTCCTCTCCCCGCCCAAGCCCTGGGCCCACGGCCAGAGCATCCGCCTGCGCCGCCCGCTCCAGAACGGCTCCGGCAGCAGAGGCAGCCAGAGTGCCGTCTTCCGTCTCCGGCAGGGGGGCAGTCATAACCTCGGTAAGCTTGACTTCGAAAATATCGTGCACTCCCTCGGGGACACCCACCGTCACCAACCCTGCCCCGGCGCGCAGCGCCGCCTCCCCGGCCAAACAAACGGCCCCGGTAAGGCCGGGAGAGCCGCCCACTACAAAAACCCGTCCCCTCTCTCCCTTGTGCGTAGTCGGCTTCCAAGCGGGTAACCGGGCGGCCACCTCACCTGCCTCCAGCAGAAATGCGGCCGGCGCATCCTCCGGATACGCCTCAGCAGGAATACCGATATCTGCCACGTAAAGCTGCCCCACCAGTTCTGCACCCGGGTAAGTAAGAAGGCCGACTTTAGGCCGCCCGAACGTCACCGTGTAGCCGGCCCGCACGGCCGGGCCAAGAACCTCTCCCGTATCGGCGTTGAGCCCCGAAGGAAGGTCCACGGCCACCACCGGCACTCCTCCCCGGTTGATGGCGGCGATTGCCGCCGCAAGGGGGCCGCTTACGGGGCCACGCGAGCCGGTGCCGAGGAGAGCATCCACTTGCAGGTCCCCTGAGGCGCCTACTATTTCAGCCGCCGATATTTCCGCAGCCGACCAGGCCTGGTTCACCGGTATTCCCAGCCGGCGCAGCACCTCCAGGTTCCGCCGGGTTTCACTGCTCAGCGTGCCCGGATCTTCGGCAACCAGGAACACTTCTACGTGATAGCCGGCAAGGCCCAGGCGGCGTGCCGCCACCAGGCCGTCGCCACCGTTATTCCCCTTACCGGCCCAAACAAAAACCCGGCCCCGTCCAGGCCTCTCTTTAAGTAGCCTGAGGCAAAGCTCCGCCACCTGCCTGCCGGCCTCCTCCATGAGCACCGCACCCGGCAGGCCGATCTCTTGAATGGTGTAGAAGTCCGCAGCCCGCATTTCGGCCGCCGTCACCAAGCGCATGCCTTTATCTCCTTTCTTCCGCTTCATCTGCCGTCACCGGTCCTGCCAGGGCGATGGCTTGGGCGACGGCATGTTCCCGCGTGTGGGAAAGGGAAAGGAGGATCATTCCCACCCCCAAAGCCTGCGCCCGGCTCAGGGTTGCTCCACTAAGCTGCACCTCAGGCCGGCCGGCAGCCCCCCGCACGACTTCAATTTCCTGCCAGAGAAAGCGGCCAAGCCCCAACCCCAGAGCTTTGGCCACGGCCTCCTTGGCCGCAAAGCGCGCCGCCAGTGAGGCATCGGCTTCCTTCTTGCCGTTACAATAAGCCCGTTCGCCTGCGGTGAAGAGCCGGGCGAGAAAACGCTCTCCCCAACGCTTGCGCGCGCGGCGAACGCGCTCCACCTCTACAAGATCCACCCCGCACCCGACAACTGCATTCACGGCCGGCCCTACCTCCCGGCACACCTTTTTTGCCCGTTCACCCTTACGCCTATTATACCAAAACCCCTGCACCCTTACCAGGAAACCCAATTCATCTTACCCCAAGGAGGATTATGGTCCAGTTTCTAGAATATACTATTTTAGTAACTCTTTTATGGCTTATCTTTCAGGAAAGGAGGTATTCGCAGAGGGATTTCCACGAGCCCTTGGGAAAGTGAGAAGGGAGGGGATAGGATGCCCACTGTAGTCGTCCTCGGAACCATGGACACAAAGGGGAAGGAGCTCGGCTACGTCCGCGACGTCATCCGTGC
>JASKLG010000074.1 GCA_030153805.1 Bacillota bacterium
GCCCAGCTCGGGTGCCTCTGGCCGGCACCCGGCTTCGGCGATGGCCCCTTTCCCCGCTCCTCCTGGCTGCCCTGCTCCGAGCGGGTACTCTTGACACACCGCGCCTCTACCCCACCCCAGCGGCAGGCTGAGATGAGGCACTATACATATGTGGCCCAAATCATCAGCGTGATGATATCACGCCCATGCCCGGCTGTCAATCGGGTGGAGAACCGAGTCATCATTCTGTTTTTCTCACGGCTGCGAAGCTTGGGTCGTGCCCGAAAGTAGATGTTCTCAAACCTGCGACGGGCGAAGGATACGGCCCGGTCTCGCGCCCGTTAGCCGCCCCTTTTCCACCACTACCTGGCCGTTTACCAGGACGAGTTCAATGCCGGCCGGCGCCTTAGCCGGTTTGGCAAAAGTCGCCCGGTCTTCGAGGGTTGCCGGGTTGAAAAGGACGAGGTCCGCCCAAGCGCCTTCTTCCAGGCGCCCCCGGTCCTTTAGGCCCAGCCGCTCCGCCGGGCCTAAGGTCATCTTGTAGAGAGCGTCGGCGAAACTGATTTTGCCCTCCCGGACGTAGCGCCCCAGCACGCGGGGAAAGGTGCCGGCGCTGCGCGGGTGGCCCCGGCCGCCGCGCAGCAAGGTATCGCTGGCCACAAGAACTGCCGGGTGCCGCAGTGCCAAAAGCACTTCGTCGTCGCGCAGGACAAAAGCCACCACCAGGGTATCCGGTGCCTCCCGCCGCAGCCGCTCAAAAAGCTCCCGGTTACAGCGCTGGCCGGCATAGGGACCTTCGGCGACCAGGATTGCGCCGTAATCGACGCCCCAGCGCGCCAGGCAGTCCCCGTCAAAACCGGCCGCACCGATAAAGGTACAAAAAGCTGCGTAGGGATAACAGTCGGCGAGAATTCCCGTACCGCGCTTTACCGCCGCGGCGATGAGATCGAGGGCCGGCGCCATATAGCCGTAGGCGGCACAGCTTCCCAGGTGAGAAATCTGCATAGGAAGGCCCGTCTCTCGCCCCAGGTAAATCATTTCTTCGATGGACTCTAGGGCCCCGCCGGCATCGGAGCGGAAGTGGGCGGCCAGCAGGCGACCGGGGAAGTCTTGGGCTACGCGGGCCAGGGCCAAAAGTTCCGCTGTGGGTGCGCCCGGCGTGTATTCGATGCCGAAGGATATACCTACCGCCCCGGCGGCTAAGGCTTTCCCGGCGGCCGCCTGCAGGCGGTCGATTTCCCGGGGAGTAGCGGCCCGGTACTCATCACCGATGCCCAGGGCGTGCCGGAGGGCCGTGTGGCCGATGAACGTCGCGTAGTTGACCAGGCCGCCTTGTCTCTGCAGCTGCCCGAAATACCTTTCCACATCCACTTCGCCGAGGCCGCAGTTGCCGCCGACCGAAGTGGTAACGCCCATGCGTACCTGGCAGGCGGCTACTTCTTCCCCAATCCGGGCTCCTCCTGCCTCTTCTTTCCAAGGATCTTCGTGCATGTGCAGGTCGATAAAACCGGGAGATAGGGTTAGCCCCCGCCCGTTGATGACGCGGCGGGCGGCCGGGGCATTCTTCCCCAGGTATACCAGCCGGCCTTCTCGTATCCCGACCGACCCCGGTCCGGTCAGCCTTCCGGCCGGATCGGCGAAGATCACGTTCTCTAAAACGAGGTCGAGCACTGCTGTTATCCCTCCAAATTATGTTGCACGCGGCCCATCAAGCAAACGAAGCCTTTGGCCTCGGGCATCCCCGGGCGGCGCGAACGACCTGAGGACGAACGAACTCGGCTCGCTCAGGGCGCGGGCAGAACTCGGCCCTTCGGGCCTCAGACACCGCCCGCGCATCCCCTCGCTCGCCTGCGTTCTCTTAATGGCGGTACGTGACGCGCCGCGTAGGGGATGGCCCTCGGCCCCGCTATTTTTCGGATTGAGGCCCATGCCGCCGGCGTCAGGTGGGTGAAAGGCTTCAGCCTTCGGGCATCCCCAGGCCTCAGTATCTACTTGAGGTCCGAGAGGCAGTGGTGGTCGCCGGGTGGCGGGTACCCGCTGGGGCACGGGTAACTGTTATTACCCCTGCGATGATCAAAAGGCCGCCCCCCAGCGTGGCCGGGTTGACCTTCTCGCCCAACAAGAGGGCAGAAACGACAAACGAAACCAGCGGCTGCAGGTACTGAAAGACGGCAACCCGGCTGGCTTCCACCTGTGAAAGACCCCAGTACCAAAAGTAGTAACCGCCCACAGAGCAGAAAGCACCGAGGAAGGCCACGGCCCACCAACCGGCTGCAGACAGCCTAAGTGCCGACTGCAGCACTCCCTGGGGCACGGCCAGTGGATAGAACCAGAGAGTGCCCAGTATGGTTATGTAAAAAGTGGCAATGAGGGGTGGGTAGCGGCGCATTACCTGCTTCCCAAGGATGGAAAAAAGGGCCCAGCAAAAGGCATTCAAAATCATTAGAAGGTCGCCGGCCAGGCTTTTTTCGCCGAAGGAAAAATGAAACGTTCCCCGAGTTATGACTGCGGCTACGCCCAGCATGGCCATCCCTATGCCCGTAACCTTGCGCACCGTAAGGCGCTCGCCCAGGAAAAAGGCAGATAAGAGGGCAACGAAGAGGGGCGCGGTGGCGATGAGAAGTCCGGCGTTGGAAGCCGTGGTGAGGCTCACCGCCGTGTACTGGACCATAAAGTAAGTGGTAACGCCGAGAAGAGCCAGGAAATTAAAGAAAAGGAAATCTCGCCCGCCCGGGCGGGGAAGCCCAGTGCCGCCGCGCCTGGTACTCAGCCAAACTACGGGAACAAAAAGAAGGCTGGCCAGGGTGAGGCGCAGGGTGGCCAGGCCCAGCGGAGATATTTCCTCCAAGGCCAGCTTAGCTACAGGAAAGGAGCTACCCCAAACCGTGATCACAAAGAGGAGTCCAAAAACGACTCTAAGGGGCATTGAGCTATTCACCTGCTTTCAGGCACCCTTATCCCGTCCGGCCGGATCCTGACGGTTCTAAGGCTCTGTCTGTTTCTGGAAAGGGGAAATCGGGAGCAATGTTCCGGGCATGGGTTTCAGGAAGGCGCAGGGCGGCCATGAACGACAGGGCCACTACCAGAGCACAGAAAAGAAAGCCGAGCCGGTAACTGGACAACGAATAAAGGCGCACCCCCGCCTCTAGGCGGCCGTCCCAAGTGGCATCCAGCACCAGGCCGACCAGAGGTTGAAGCAGTGCCGCACCGAGGAAAGAGCCGGTATTGATGGTACCGGTGGCTATGCCGGCAATGGCGTGGGGGCTTACTTCTTTGGCCAGGCACATAACAAGGAGGTAACCGCCGGATCCCAACCCCAGAAGGAAGAACACGAGGCGCAGCACGGGGAGCGGCAGGCGCCCGGGCCAGACAACAAGAGCCGCCCAGGCAAACAAGGCCAGGGCCACAAAGCTGAGGAGCGGCTCGCGCCGGCGCCGGAGCCTGTCGGAGATGAGGCCGGAGAGGGGGCCGGCCAGCATAACCCCGAAGGCAGTACCTAAGGTGTAGAGCGAAGCCTGAGCCCGATCTAAGCCGTAGACTTGCATGAGGTAGGGCACACCCCACATAGCCGACAGGGCCATGAGCGACCCGTTCAACCCGAAGGCACTTACGAAAAGCGGCAGGGTGTAGCGGCTGTGCATAATGTAGGCCAGGGCCTGCCTGAAGGGGATCCGCCTGGGCTGCGCAGGGCGATGCACACTCTTTTCAGTACCGTCTTCCCAGGCTTCAATTTCCTTTATGGAAGGCAGCCCCAGGTCCTCCGGACGATTGCGGACAAAGAACCAGCAGCCGGCTGCAACAAGAATACCTAAGATCCCGATGGCCACAAAGGAAAGGCGCCAGCCGATGGCGGCCACTAAAACGGCTAAAGGCGTAGCAGCCAGAGCGTTGCCGCTATTGCCTACTGTGGAAGTGAGCCCGGTAATGGTAGCAAATTCACGCGCCCGGAACCACTCTGTCTGCACTTTAAGAAGCGAAATGAAGACCACGGATACGCCGAGGCCGACAAGGAAGCGGCCGAACAGGGCCCCGCCAAAGCTTGGAGCCAGGCCAAAAACCACTGAGCCGATGCCTGCCACGAGCGTACCGGCACTGGCGGTGAGCCGAGGCCCCAGGGTATCAGCCAAGAGGCCGCTCGGGATCTGCATTATGGTGTAAACATAAAAGTACATGGCGCCCAGGTTCCCCAAGGCGGAGGCAGTTATGTTGAACTCAGCCATAAGCCGGTCGGCCACCACGGCCAGGGCAATCCGGTGGAAAAAGACGATGAGAAAGGATAAAGCGAGCATCCCCCATACCAGCCACCGCCGGCGGAGGAGTTTTGCTCTTAGTTCTGCAGGCTCTTTCATTTCTTCCCTTCTTTGTCTTGGTAATTTGCCTTAAGTTATTCGCTGAAAAGCCGTCAATTCCTGCCCGCGCAGCAATACTGTATAACGTTTCCAGGAGAGGTAATACTATGAAAAGCTGAGCCAACTCGTAAAGTGGGGAAGGTGGTCTGTACGCCGAAACACCTGCGCAAGAGCCGGATAAACCTTCTCCGGGTAGCCCTGGGCGCTCTGCTTCTACTTCTCCTCATCCTGGGACTATATATCCTTTTTACGCCTCTGCCGCCTGCGGCCGTACCGCTCGCCAGCCGGCTTTTCGATGTGCGCGGCCAGCAAATAGCCAGCCTCTACACCCAAAACCGGGTGGACGTTCCCCTTAGCGACATAGCACCGGATCTTAGAAACGCCGTAGTGGCCATCGAGGACTACCGTTTCTACATGCATTTCGGCGTGGACCCGGTTGCAGTACTGCGTGCCTTCTTCCGCAACCTCCAGGCCGGGCGGGTGGTGGAGGGTGGGAGCACCATCACCCAGCAGCTGGCCAAAAACTTGTATCTTACGCCCGAACGCACATTGGAACGCAAGATCCACGAGCTCCTTCTGGCCTTTAAACTGGAAGCGCGCTATTCCAAGGAACAGATTTTGCGCATGTATCTCAACACCATATACTTCGGCCATGGCGCTTACGGAGTGGAAGTAGCTGCTCAGACGTACTTCGGCAAGCACGCCCGGGATCTTACGCTGGCCGAAGCGGCGCTTCTGGCCGGCGTGGCCCGCAGCCCCGGCCGGTATTCGCCCTATTTGGACCCCTCGGCCGCCCTGCAGCGACGGGCGGTAGTCTTAGAGCGCATGGCCGAACTCGGCTATATCAGCCGGGCACAAGCCGAAGCCGCGGAAAAAGAACCGCTCCGCCTGGCAGGCCTTAAGGCCAGAGCCGGCCGTGCCCCCTACTTCGTCGACTATGTGGTGCGGCAGCTGGAGCCACGCTACGGCGCGGATATGCTGCACAAAGGCGGGCTGAACATCTACACCACCCTAGACCTCAGCATCCAGACGGCCGCCGAGGAAGCCTTTCGCCAGGGATTGCCGACTTCTTTTCGCGATACACGTGGGGTAACCCAGCCGCAGGGGGCTTTGGTGGCCATCGATCCGAAAAGCGGCGAGATCCGGGCAATGATCGGCGGCCGGGATTTCAGCGAAACCCAGCTCAACCGCGCCGTAGCCCCGCGCCAACCCGGCTCTGCCTTCAAACCGTTTGTCTACCTGGCCGCCCTGCAAAACGGTTACACCCCGGCGAGCACCTTTCGCTGCGAACCCATCTCCCTGCCTGTGCCGGGGCAATCGCCCTGGACTCCCACCGATTACGGCACTCAGGACTACCATTATCGCCCCCTGACTCTAAGAGAAGCCCTGACCATCTCCGATAACGTAGTTTCGGCGCGGCTCAACTACGAATTGGGCCCCGCGCAGGGAATAGCCGTGGCCCATGCTTTGGGGATCGAAAGCCACCTTAGCCCGCATCTCTCTTCTGTTCTGGGAACGAACGAAGTCACCCCGCTTGAGATGGCGGCCGCGTTTTGCGCCTTTGCCAATGGCGGCCGGCGCGTGGAACCTCTCGCCGTGCTGCGGGTGGAGGACCGCTTCGGACGGGTGCTCGAAGCACACCGCCCCAGCCTCCGCCAGGCGGCCGACCCACGGGCTGTTTACATCGTAACCAATATCATGGAAGATGTCACCCGCCCCGGAGGGACGGGAAGCGCCGTAGGTCGGGTCCTCAACCGGCCGGTAGCCGGGAAGACGGGTACCAGCCAGGGGAACGCCTGGTTCGTCGGTTTTACACCCGACCTGGTGGCCGCCGTGTACGTGGGAAACGACGAACCGGCCCGCGATATTTACGGTACAGGCGGCGGCCTGGCGGCGCCGATTTTTGCCGCTTTTATGCAAAAAGCCCTAGCCGGGATACCGCCCCAGGATTTTCCCCGCCCCTCCGGCATTATCGAAGCAGAAGTCTGCACCGAGTCGGGCCTTTTGGCCACCCGCTGGTGCCCGCCGGAAAAAGTGCGAAGCGAGCTCTTTATTCAAGGCACCCAACCCCGGCAGCCCTGCAACATTCACACCCCTTGGAACTTAGGCGAAATCCCCTGGCCTTTCGGTCTAACCCTGCCGGGCTCAGAACCTTCTTCTCCGTCCGGCGACGAAGGCACTTCCGAAGCACCTGCCCCAAGCAGCGAAAGGGATCTAGAGCCGCCTGCACCACCGCGCTAGGCGCTCCTTAAGAAGCAACCTTTCCTCCGGTTACCATTGGCGTCAAAAACTGCGCCAGCTGGCAGAGCACCTGCCGGTTGGCGCATTCTTGTAGTCTTAGGACAACCCCTCGCCCTTTTGGCCGGGTGACGGCAGGGCCGGGCTCGGGTTATAATGGCCCCGAGCCGCCCGGCTGCGGTACCGCCGGCCGGGCGGCGTCGAACACCCACCGAGGAGGAGAGGAATGAACCGCAGATTGAGAGCAGCCCTGGCCCTTTTTTGCCTCCTTATGCTGCTGGCGTTCCCGGCCCAAGCAGCTCCTTTGGGCAGCCGGCTACTCTTTCACAGCACGTACGGAGACGACGTGGCCGAGCTGCAGGCGACCCTGGCCCGTCTGGGCTACGACCCCGGTCCCATTGACGGCATTTTCGGAAAGCTCACGGAGCAGGCCGTCCGGCTTTTCCAGGCCCGCCACGGCTTGGTGGTAGACGGGGTGGTAGGGCCGGCGACTTACGCCGTCCTTAAAGCCCAAACACCCCCCTCGCGCTCGGGGGCCTCATCCATTCGGTACATAGTCCAGCCCGGCGATTCTCTGTACCTCATCGCCCAGCGCTACGGAACCACCGTAAGCGCCATTTGGCAGGCCAACGGACTCACTTCCGAATGGATCTATCCCGGACAGGCCTTGACTATCCCGCGTTCTTTCCCAACCGCTCCGCCGGCAGAAACTGTGCCGCCGGGAACAAAGCAGAAAATTGACGTCGTCGGTTATTACGTGGAATACTTCGAAGGCGACGATCAGTCTTTCGGGTCTTTCAACGCTTACAAGGACGCGATCTCAACCGTTGCGGCCTTTGCCTACAACATCAACTGGGACGGGAGCGTAAGCGGCCGGCCCTTTACCAAGCTCAAGGAAACGGCAAAAGGCGCCGGAAAGCCGGTACTGGCCCTGGTCCATAACATC
>JASKLG010000021.1 GCA_030153805.1 Bacillota bacterium
AAAAGTGAGCACGGCAACCTCCACCGACCTACCCCCTAGGGCGCACGTTTTCTTTGGCCTGATTCTACCGCCGCCATTTTCCTGCTCCGCACCGTCGCTTTTATTATAAAGGCCCGAAGAAAAAGTAGGCCATATGTCTTTCTTATCTTGCTCTACACCAAGCATAACAAAACCTTATGCTTCCAAAATATCCCTCCATTAAACTGCCACCCTTAACCCCGCCTCGGCAATCATGTCCAGGTCTTCTCGGATCTCATTGCCCTGGGTCGTAAGGTAGTTGCCCACCATCAAGCCGTTTACGGCTGCCGCTAAGGCTTCTTTTTGCTTCTCTTTCAGCCCTGGCTCCCGCCCACCGCAGAGGCGGAAAACAGCCTTCGGAATGATGAGGCGGAAAAGAGCCAGGGTTTTAAGGATTTCCTCCACTGGGAGACGCTCTTGATTGGCCAAGGGTGTGCCGGGTATGGGGTTCAGGATGTTGACTGGCACTGACCGTACTTCCAGTTCCCGTAGCTCAAAGATCATTTCCAGCCGATGGGCCATAGTTTCCCCCAGTCCGATAATCCCACCGGAGCATACATTTAGCCCCGCGGCCCGGACCGCCTGGACAGTGGCCACCCTTTCTTCAAAGGTATGGGTGGTACAGATGTTGGGGAAGTAGCTGCGGCCGGTTTCCAGGTTGTGGTGGTAGGTGGTGACCCCCACCTCCCTCAAACGATGGGCCTTCTCTTCGTCAATGATCCCTAGGGAAGCGCACAGCTCCAAGCGGGTTTCGGCCCGCAGAACCCGGTAGATTTCCAGCACCTTCTCGAAGTCCCTTTCACCAATGCCCTTACCGCTGGTAACCAGGGCAAAGCGCTTGACTCCAACGGCTTCCATGCGCCGGGCCTTTTCCAGGGCCTTTTCCGCGTCAATAAGGGGATACATCTCCACGCCAGTTTTATAACGGGAAGACTGGGCGCAAAAGCGGCAATCCTCGCTACACAGGCCCGAGCGGGCGTTGATGATGGCGCACAGCTCCACATCCCTGCCCCCGAAGCGTTCCCGGACTTGGCAGGAAAGATCCAGAAGGTTCCCCAATCTTTCTGGCGGCCACCCGGCCAGGTAATATGCCTCTTCCCGGGAAAGGCCTTCGCCTGAAAGGACCTTTTCTCTCATTTTCTCCCACATGTGATTCTTCCCCATGTTCCCACCCCCATCTCCTTACCTACCGGTTACTGCGGCTATAGATTCATAGGTAATTTCCAGAACCCGGTTCAGCTCTTCGCCAGACATGGACAGCACAGGCATGAGGACAATGACATTGTCCAAGGGGCGAATGACCAGCCCTCTACGGCGGGCCTCCAGGATAACGCGGTGACCTATTTGCTCCTTCATGGCATAAGGCTCTTTTGTCTCTTTGTCCACCACAAGCTCAATGCCTACCATCATACCTCGCTGGCGGATATCTCCCACGTGGGGTAAATCCCAGAAGTTCTCCAGGCCCCGGCGCAAAAGCTCTATTTTGGGCTGTAGGGAGAGAAGCAAGCCTGTTTTTTCAACGAGCTCAATACTGGCCAGGGCCCCAGCGCAGGCTAAGGGATTCCCCGTGTAGGTATGTCCGTGGTAAAAGGTCTTGCATTCCTCCGGCTCGCCCAAAAAGGCCTCGTAAATCTCGTCGGTGGCCAGAGTGGCGGCCAGGGGAAGGTATCCTCCGGTAATCCCCTTGGCCAGGCACATTAAGTCGGGGGTTACACCTTCGTGCTCGCAGGCAAAGAGACGCCCTGTGCGGCCAAAACCCACCGCCACCTCGTCAGCAATGAGCAGGACATTGTACTTTGAGCATAATTCCCGCACCCGGCGAAGGAAACCGTCCGGAGCGGTGATCATGCCCGCCGCCCCCTGAACCAGTGGCTCAATGATAAGGGCAGCAACCTCCTCACAGTACTTTTCCATTAACCCTTCAAGCTGAATCAGGCAGGCCATCTCGCAGCTCTCTTTTTCCAGGCCTAAGGGGCACCGGTAACAATAAGGCGCAGGGGCGTGCAGGCACTCAAAAAGTAAGGGCTTGAAAATGCCGTGGAAAAGGGCTATACCCCCGACGCTTACTGAGCCAATGGTATCTCCGTGGTAGGCGTTGACCAGGGAGATGAATTTAGTTTTTCTACGATAGCGAACGGCGTCCTTTTGTTGCCAGTACTGAAAGGCCATTTTGAGGGCAATTTCCACCGCTGTAGCCCCGTTATCGGAGTAAAAAACTTTATTTAACCCTGGCGGGGTAATGTCCACCAATTTCTTGGCCAGCAAGATGGACGGTACGTTGGCGATGCCCAAGAGGGTTGAGTGGGCAATACGATCCAACTGCTCCTTGATGGCCCGGTTTAATTCCGGATGGCAGTGGCCGTGGACAGTAACCCAAAGGGAGGATACACCATCCAAGTAGCGGTTTCCCTCCACATCAATCAGGTAGCTGCCTTCTCCCCGCTCAATGATCAGGGGTTTTTCCCGAAGGTATTGCTGCATTTGGGTAAAGGGATGCCAGACGTACTGCTTGTCCCATTGTTCCAAAAGAGAGGAATCGTAGCTACTCAACGGGAACACCTCCAAATCGTTTATGCTTAAGGTTTAAGCCAGGGAACCAACTGACGCCAGGAAACGCACTCCTCCACCACTTCCAGCAGTCCTTCAGCAGCCCCACCTTCAACGCTCACCCCGGAAAGGTGGGGCAGGATACCCAGCACCGGCACGCCGGTCATCTGGGCAATAACTTCAGGGTTGTCCCTTTCGGCGGGACCTAATTCCTGCTGCTTTAAGCCATTAAAAACTATCCCCGCCACTTCTAGTCCGAGGCTTTTGGCGTAAGCTACCGTGAGCACCGTGTGGTTTATGGTTCCTAAGCCAATCCTGGCCACCACAATTAGGGGCAGGGAAAGTTCTTGAGCCAAGTCGGCCACGGTAAAATCAAGGCCAGAGAGGGGCACACACAGGCCCCCGGCTCCCTCGATGAGGGTCAGCTGGTGGCGCAGAAGGGTTCGCCGGCAAAAATCTATCACTTTTTGGGGCTCTACCTTTTCCCCACAAAGTTTGGCCGCCAGGTGAGGAGATAACGCCGGGACAAAGCGGTAAAGGTTTAACTGGTCAAGGGGCTGGGGAAGGCCAGCTGCCACGCGGTAGAAGAACGCATCTTCGGGAACTAGTTCCCCGTTTCTAACGGCCGCTCCTGTCTGCACCGGTTTGATGGCCACGGCGTCAATGCCTTGGTGGCGGAAGACGCCGGCCAGACCAGCGGTAACTACTGTTTTTCCTACGCCGGTATCCGTTCCGGTCACAAAGTACCCCTTTCTGGCATAGTTCATTGGCTTTTCTCCTCCAGTATTGAGGTAAGGTCGGTTACTCCTTGCACGGCGCTGATCTGAGCTATCAAAACTGGTTCCTCCTGGAGTCTGGCCATGTACTGCGTAAGATTTACATCCTGGAGATGGACAAAGAACACCCGCCCTCCCTTAAAGGAATGGTGCTTCAAGTGGGGTATGCGTACATAGCCTAAGCGCCGGGAGGAAACGTAACCTGTGGTATAATGGGGGTCGTCCGAACAGCATATTTCGGCCAGGGTTCCGGCCCAGATAACCTTGGAAGCCAGGGCCAGGGCTTCCTTGACTCGGAAATGATCTAACCCCAACGGCCTCAGCAAGCGCGATAACTCCTTAGCCGCCTGGGGAGTGTAATCCATGCGGGAGACACGCACCCCCCGCCAAGGGTCGGGCTCCAGACGCCGCCCGCTTTGGGCATCCATAATCACTGCCCCTCTCATGTTCCGCCCGCCAGGCGCAGGCCCCCGGGCGAGTATCCCTATGGCCTCTTCTATAACCTGCACCTGCACCCCGCTGGCCAAAAGAAGCTGGCGTGCACAGGAGAGCGCCTGCCCATGATCACTGGCTTTTACCGTTACCAGTGGCAGAGCAGTAATCTGCTTTATCTTGGAGAACTCCAAGCGCTCGATGCTGATATTTATAAAATCAGGTTCTCCCAGAGCATGGTTCTGGGCACGAGAAAACATTTGCTGGACAGTAGAGGCCACCTGCTGCGAGGAGACAATCCTTTCCGCCCCCGATATGTGCTGCCCTCCCTTTTCATGGGGAGCCCCCTGGGCAGCCCTCATTCGGACGCTATATACCGCTTCCTCCAAAAGAAGTCCCTCCCACAACTTGCTCCTTAGCCTCGGCCATGAGTCCGGTTAAAGGCTAGCCCGTTAAAGCCGTGTAGAGCATCCCGGGCAAGGCGGCAACCAGTAGTAGAACAATTACTCCCTTGTAAGAACCTTATCCACCTCTTGAGGTGCCTTCATCCCCCGCTGTGGTTCGTCAGCCCATCGAGCTCAAAAAACCTAACCTTTTCCCCGCCTGCCGGAAGGCATCCAGGGCCCTTTGCAGATCTTCCGGGGTATGGGTGGCCATGACGGTAATCCTTACACGGCTGGTGGCTTCCGGTACCGTAGGCGGGCGAATCGCCGGCACAAATATGCCCTTTTCCGCCAGGGCTGCCGAAAGCGCCAGGGCCCGCTGGGCTTCCCCTACCATCAGGGGAATAATGGCCGATTCCGTGGGCAACACCTCAAAGCCCATTTCTTTCAAGCCCCTGTAAAGCTGGCAGACGTTGGCGCGAAGTTGGTCGAGAAGGTACGGTTCTTCTTCCAGGACGTCCAGGGCCGCCATAGCCGCAGCAACTACCGGCGGGGAAAGAGCGGTGGAAAAGATAAAGCTGCGGGCGCGGTTGCGCAGGTAATCAACTAAGATGGCACTGCCGGCTACGTACCCGCCCTCACTGCCAAGGGCCTTGCTTAAAGTACCCATTTGGATGATGCCCTGGCCTTCCAGACCAAAATGTTCCGCCGTTCCTGCCCCCCTCTTGCCCAAAACCCCAGTAGCATGGGCATCGTCCACCATAAGAAGGGCCTGAAACTCCTCGGCCAACTGCAACAGGTGGGGCAAGGGAGCTATATCCCCGTCCATGCTAAAAACGCCATCGGTAACGATAAGGCACCTGCGGTATGAGTTGCGTTCGGCCAAAAGAATATCCCTCAGATGGGTTACGTCCCTATGGCGGAAAACCTTAACCGTGGCCCGGCTCAGGCGGCAGCCGTCGATTATGCTGGCATGGTTTAGCTCATCGCTGAGCACCAGATCGCCCCGACCCACCAGGGCCGAAATCACCCCCAGGTTGGCCAGGTAACCGGAACTAAACACAATGGCATCTTCCGTGCCCTTAAACCGGGCAATGCGCTCCTCTAATTGGCGGTGTAAAACAAAATTGCCGGTGGTTAGGCGAGAACCTCCGCTTCCCGCTCCCCACCTTTTCACGGCTTCTACGGCCGCAGCCTTAACTCGGGGATGATGAGCCAGGCCCAGGTAATTGTTGGAGGAAAAGAGCAGCACTTCCTGCCCGTTTATACTTGTTCTGGGGCCAGCGGGCCCTTCCAGTGGCCCGGGTAACCGGCGATAAATGTGCCTTTCCTTTAGCAACTCCAGTTCTTTTTCTAGAAAATCAACCAAAACTATCCCCTCCTGGTATGTTATTCTCTATTGTAAACCAATATTCCTTCTGAGGTTGACATTTTCCACACTTATGATGCGGCCAATTTGCGAGAGAGGCTGAAACTGCCCAAGAAGTTGCTGTTCCAGCGTAGTTTCGTTTTGCTTAGGCGAGCGGAAGATAGTGTGGCGGTCCGAATAGATGGCCATAGGGATTCCGTGAATCTTTTCTTCAGTCGCTTTGTCTGGCGCTCACTCAGCCCTAGAATCAGAGCTGCTTCCCGAATTGAGAGATGCCCGTCTACTACCCGCTGCATGACCAGTGCTCTTTTCAACTCGCTCTGGGACAATGTCACCATCACCTTCATAGGTGACATTTTCTCAGTCCCATTACAGGGTGACAATATCACAGCACGTTCACACCGGCCGCTGGGCCCCTGCTTGACAAAGCAGCAGAAGCATGTTAGAATGAAGCTCCGGCAAACGCACAGCCACAATAACAAGCGCATACGGTGAGCAGGCCGGATGGCCGCGGGCGCAGCGCCGCAAGGCCGCGCCTGAGGAAAGTCCGGGCTCCGCAGGGCAGGGTGCTGGCTAACGGCCAGTGGGGGCGACCCTAAGGAAAGTGCCACAGAAATGGAGACCGCCGCACCAGCGGCAAGGATGCAACGGTGAGGTAAGAGCTCACCAGCGGCCAGGCGACTGGTCGGCTAGGTAAACCCCACCCGGAGCAAGACCTAGTAGGGGAAGGATGAGGTTGCCCGCTGACTTCCCGGGAAGGTCGCACGAGGCGCCAGGCAACTGGCGTCCTAGATAGATGGTCATCCTCGACAGAACCCGGCTTACAGGCCTGCTCACACGTAAGAAAAGCCCGCATGGGCCTTTGAAATGTAAGAGCCCCGGTTAAGCATAGCGCTTGCCGGGGCTTTCTCTTTCCTACGGCTGATGCTACCTGCGCCGTTCAGCACTTTCACCTTATAGACAGCGCCAACGCCGGGCGCACCGCAAACGACCGCCGGGTGAAGCCACCCGGCGGTCGTGCTTTATGCACCTTATTTAGTGTAGCCCTGCCGGATTGGGGGTCTTGACAACGAGGACGCTGAAAGTACTCTCGGCAGCGGCCTTCAGGCCGTGAGGGATGTTCTTAGGGCTAAAGACCAGGTCACCAGCCTCTACCGCAGCGCTGGCCCCGCCGATGCTTACGGTGCCCCGGCCGGCCCGAACATAAAAGAGAACGTCCACGGGGGTTTCATGGGCCGGCAGTTCCTGACCCGGCTCCAGGAGCACATTGGTCACGGCCACCGACGGCTCTTCCAAAACGCGGCGAATTTTAGGTCCCCGCGGCGAGGTGGTGATGGGCAGATCCTCTAAGCGGATTACTCGAATTCTGCCTTCTTCAGCTTCTCTGCGGGCACCGGCCAAGTAGCCCGGAGTAAAGCAGCAGTAGCCGATGGCATCGGCTTCTTCTTTCAGCCGTTCCCAGACTTCTTTTTCCGGGATGGCCTTCAGGGCAGCCGGGTAGAGAATGGTATTCTCCTTAAAGATGTGCTCGCGCAGATTGAAAATGATGTAATCTGCCGTCTCTTTGAGCTCGCGCTTGAACTCGGCGTAATCGAGGCTGCTTGCTTTCTCCGCCAGTTCCAGGAGATGCTTTTTCTTCGCCCTAAGAGCGTCGTGCTCCAGGCGCATGATCCGCGGCGGGCCGGTGATGCCGCGCTTTTCCAGTTCGGGGAAGAGGACGTCTTCTTCCCGCGCATGGTGTTTCTCAGCTTCTACGAGTTCTGTAGCCAGATACTTAAGGCGTTCAAAGTCTTTGTTGCCGGGATCGTAAGCGTAAAGCGCCTTAAGGCGTGCCGTAACCTCCTCGAGTTGGTTAAGGAAATTCAGTATCTCCTCATGCTCCGAAATTAGAGTATGAATCGGGTGTCCAGGTTGGGTTGCCACCTTGATCCGCTCCAGCTCGTCGCTCAAAGCTTCAATATGGGCCGCGCACAGGCCCCGCAGTTCTTCCGGAGGCGTACCCTCCTCGATCAGCCTTTGTTCCGCCAAGGACAGTTCCACCGGGTCGATGGTGCCGAGCACTTGGCGTACTTCTTCTTTATCCACCTCGCCCCGGTTGATGCGCCTTAGAAGTTCTGCTAGTTCCTTTATCTCCGCCACAATGGGCTCCTCCTTTGTCAGCATCTTTTTTCTTGGCAGGCAAACCCGGTTCTGGATTCGACGAATCTCCTCTTAGTTTTCGCCTTTTCTCCCTCCTCCGTTCCGCCATTTTCTGTCAACCAGGTCGGCAATGGAATAACTGGCCAAAATGCCGCTCACGGCCTGTTGGGCTTCCAGCCATACTGGGTACAGCGGACAACTTTCCGTAAGTGGGCAGGGCCGGGCGCTGACGAGGCAGCTCTTGATGGCAAACCCGCCTTCCGCCAGGTCGATAACATCGGCCACCGTGATACCCTGCGGGTTCACCGCCAGCCGGATGCCTCCTTTTGGCCCGCGGCTCGTTTCCACCCAGCCCGCCCGGCTGAGTTCCGCTACAATCTGCGGGATATACTTGGGTGGAATCCCCTGCCGCTCGGCTATCTCCCGCGAAGTCAAGTAGCCGTCGCCCTGCCGCCGGGCAAGTTCAATAAGTACCTTAAGGAAGTACTCGCTTTTGTTGCCGATCATTAATCTCGCTCCTGCATTTCATAAATTGCTTAGTTGCTTAGTTATATTATACTCCAACCTTTGCCTGTGTCAACACCCCCGGCAGCGCACGGCATAGATTTCTATGTCGGCGATAAGAAAGCGCCGGGGGCGATCCGAGCCGCGCACGGCGCTTTAAGCACCGCAGGGCCCCCTATCGTCTATAGGGTTGGGACCGAATCGGGGAGCTTCCCCTACGGCATGCGGCCGAGCATCTGCCGAACTGCCGGCATGGCCTGCCAGAGGATGCCTGCGCCCATGGCAATGAAGAGGAGGCCGGCCACCACCTGCAGGTAGTGCACCGGAACGTAGCGCGTGATGAGGTCTCCGAAAAAGGCACCCAGGAAGGTGACAAGGACGAGCGCCACCGAAGTCAATATTTTTGCCCGCCGCTTACATTTTTTCCTGCCGCCAGCAAACGTTCCCGCACTCCCGGCCTCTTCTCCGCCCATTCTATCTCCTTTCGCGCTCCGCTTCGTCCAAAGCCCAGTTGGCCAGGGCGTCGGCGCGGGCGTTTTCCTTCCGGGGAACGTGGACGATGGAAAAGCTCGAAAAACCCTTGAGTTTCTCTATAACCTCCGCGTAAAGAGGCACGAGATTCGGATGGCGCACACGGTATTCACCGTTTATTTGCCGCACAAGAAGTTCTGAATCGGCTAGGATTTCAACGCTGTCTGCACCGAGGCGCCAGGCCTCCTCCAGCGCCCGCATGAGGGCCCGGTATTCGGCCACGTTGTTGGTGGCTTCTCCGATATACTCGCCCAGCTCGGCCAGCGTGGTCCCATCCTCCGCCCGAATGACGATCCCAATCCCCGCCGGACCGGGGTTGCCGCGTGCGGCTCCATCGGTGTGTAAAATGAGTTTCATGACCTCTCCCCCTCAAATGTACCGCCGGTCCGGCGGAGCCACGTAGGCAATCACCTCTACCTCTTCCCCGGCCAGCTTTTCCGTGATGTACTCGGCCAAGGCGGTCACCACCGGATTTTCTGTGCCGGCATGTCCCGCATCGATCACGGCCAATCCGCCCAGCGCCGCACTCTGGAGCTCGTGGTACTTCACATCCCCGGTTACAAGCACATCGGCCCCTACGGCCCGGGCCCGGCCGATTAGAGAAGAACCGCTTCCCCCGCAGACGGCCACTTTTTGCACCGGGCGCTCCTCCTCGCCCGCATACCAGACGGTAGGCAGGCCCAAGGCCTCCTTAACCAGTTGGGCAAACTGCCCCAGCGGCAGCGCCTCTTTAAGTTCTCCGACGCGCCCCAAACCGAAAACCCGTCCCTCGCGTGCCAGAGGATACACGTCATAGGCGACTTCTTCGTAGGGGTGGGCTTTAAGCATGCGGCTTATGGCCTCGCCCAGGCGTGGAGCGGGAACGACGGTTTCCAGACGGATTTCCCGCACGCGTTCGAGAACGCCCGGCCGGCCGATGTAGGGATCCGTCCCTGCTCCGGGAAGAAAAGTGCCGGTACCTTCTATCTGAAAACTGCAGTGGCTGTAATTACCAATCCAGCCCGCCCCAGCCGCCGCCAGAGCCTGATGCACGGCGTCCACGTGTTCTGGCGGCACAAAGGTTACGATTTTATAAAGCTTTTCCGCCTCTCGCGGCGCCAGAACCTCAACTTCATTAAGGCCCAGCCGCCGGGCCAAAATGTCTGAGGTTCCTCCGGGGGCTACATCGAGGTTGGTGTGCGCGCTGTATACGGCGATGCCCGTCTGAAGAAAGGCGGCCGCCAGCGCCTCTTCCGGAAGATCAAGCCGTAGGTGCTTAAGCGGGCGAAAGTAAAGGGGATGATGCGTAACAAGGAGCTCTGCCTTTAGCTCTTTTGCCTTTTGTAGGGCATCCGGCCCTGGATCGAGACTGACCAAAACCCTATTTACCCGGCAGGCCGGGTCTCCCAATTGCCAGCCGGGGTTATCCCACTCCTCAGCCAGGTTTCGCGGCGCCAGCTCTTCAATAATGCTAGCTACTCGGGCTGCACTGACCGGCATTTAACTAGCTCCTCCCAGGCTCGTATGCGTTCTTCTGCCAGGTAGGCCCGCGCCCGTCCGGCTTCTCCACGAGCCTTCCGCGCCCATTCCCAGATTTGCCGTTCCCGCGCAATCCGGGCTTTGACGTACGGCACGAGCAACGGGTCGGGACGGGCAACCAAAAGCGGTCCTATCTCTAAGAGGGTCTCAGAATAGGCCGGCATGGCCCCAGGAACGGCGGCTATTAGGACGTAAAAACGGTCCCCTTCCCGCACCAGCATCTCGTTCTTCAGGCAAAACCCCAGCACACCCAACCTGCGCCTGAGCTCTGCCGGATCCCGCATGGGCTGAAGAAGAACAAGGCCGGCTGCGGTCGCCACCTCTCTTCCTCCGGCCAGAATATCGGCTATGGTAAGGCCGCCGAGACCGGCGATAATTAGGACGTCCGCCTCGCCCGGAACCAGTATGCTCAGCCCCGGGCCAAGGCGAACATCGATCTTGGCGCTCAGCCCCGCCGCGGCCACCGCCTGCAACGCTTTATTATAAGAGCCGGGGCTCACGTCGCCGGCAATGGCCCGGGGGACGCGCCCGCTGCCCACGAGGTAAATGGGCAGCAGGGCATGATCGGTGCCGATATCGGCCACTACCCGCCGCGGCGGAATTAGGTCCGCCAGCGCCTTAAGGCGTGGCGGTAATGGAGGCAGGGTTAAAACACAAGGCAGGGTCGTTTCACCTGCCTTAGTCGAGGAAGTCTTTAAGCCGCTTGCTGCGGCTCGGGTGGCGCAGCTTGCGCAGCGCCTTGGCTTCGATTTGGCGGATACGCTCGCGCGTGACCCCGAACGTTTGCCCCACCTCTTCCAGCGTGCGGGCCCGGCCGTCTTCCAGGCCGAATCTGAGCCGGAGCACTTTCTTTTCCCGCGGCGTCAGCGTCTCCAGCACCTCTTCTAGCTGCTCCCTGAGGAGCGAGAAGGACGCTGCATCGGCCGGTGAAGGTGCTTCCTGGTCCTCGATAAAATCGCCCAGGTGGCTGTCTTCTTCTTCGCCTATGGGCGTCTCCAGGGACACCGGTTCTTGGGCGATCTTCATAATTTCGCGCACCCGGTCGACGCCTATACCCATCTCTTCGGCTATCTCCTCCGGCAGGGGATCGCGCCCCAGCTCCTGCAGGAGTTGCCTCTGTACCCGCACCAGGCGGTTGATAGTTTCTACCATGTGCACCGGGATGCGGATGGTGCGCGCCTGATCGGCGATGGCGCGTGTGATGGCCTGGCGGATCCACCAGGTAGCGTAGGTGCTGAACTTGTAGCCTTTGCGGTAGTCGAACTTCTCGACGGCCTTGAGAAGGCCGAGGTTGCCTTCCTGGATGAGGTCCAGAAACAGCATGCCGCGCCCGACGTACCTTTTAGCGATGCTCACCACCAGCCTCAGGTTGGCCTCGGCCAACCGCCTTTTGGCTTCCAGGTCGCCCTTCTCAATGCGCTTGGCGAGCTCGATTTCTTCTTCCGGAGTGAGAAGTGGCACGCGCCCGATTTCCTTGAGGTACATGCGCACCGGATCGTCGATAGCCACGCCTTCCGGAACGGTAAGGTCAAGCTCTTCCGGCACCGGCTCAGCCAAGGCTTCAGGAGGGCCGCCTTCGTCCACTACCTCAATCCCAGCTTCGGCCAAAGCTGCGTAGATGCGGTCGATCTGATCGGCATCGAGTTCCACGTTCTGCAATGCATCCATGATTTCGGTGTAGGTTAAGCTGCCGCGCTTCTTGCCTTTTTTGAGGAGTTCAGCGAGGCCTTCAATGGCTGGTAGATCATCTTTTTTCGGCACGTCTTATCCCCCCTTCCTTCCGGCCGCCTGTGGGGATAGTTAATTGGCTCGGTTGTTTTAAACGGTTGGCTTCGCGATGAAGATCATTCAGCCTACGTATTAGATTCGCGCTCGCTTCGTTTTTCCCTTCTCTCGTGAGAGAAATTATTTCTTTCTTCAACCGGTCGATCTCCTCTTCCAACCAAAGCCGCTTAAGGAGTCGCAAATAGTCGGCCAGGAGTTTATCAACTGCCTCCGAGGGCACATCCTCTCGTACTGCGAGCTCAGCCAAGCATTCGCGGGCATCCCGGTCCGGCAGACGCTCGCTCAGGGCCGGGGGCGAAAATTCCTGTTCGCCGTTGCGAAAAAGCTCGAGCAGAGTTCTGAGTAGAAGCGCCTGCGGCAGGCCACTCAATCTTTCCGGTGCTATTTCGGCAGCAATTTCAGCGCGGGTTTGGGGGCAAAAAATAAACAATTGACTTAGCCTCATCAGCGCTTCGGCTTCGGCCCGCTGCGGCGCCGGCACCAGGTAAGATGGGCCGGGGCCCTTATTTGGCCGTTCCGGCATCTTTTCTCCCTCTAGTCGGCCGCTGCGGCGTATTTCCGCCGCCAGCGCCTCTACCCTAAGCCCCAGGTCTTGGGCCACCCTTCTGGTATACTCTTCCCTTTCTACCGCGCTCTCTATACCTGCCAGCACTGGAACCATCTCCCGCGCAATGGCCACGCGCCCTTCCAGCGTCTCTTTTCCATGTTTGGCCACCAGCCGCTGGTAATGGTAATCCGGAAGCAGCAGGGCGCCTTCTATCAGGGCGGCAAAGGCCTCCGGCCCCTCGGTGTGTAAGAATTCGTCCGGGTCTTTACCCACCGGAACCTTGAGGACCCGCACCCGGCACCCGGCTGCCCGGGTGAGCTCCAACCCGCGCACCGTGGCTGCCTGCCCGGCGGCATCGGCATCGTAGCCGATGAAAACTTCCGCGCTAAAGCGTTTCAAAAGGTCCACCTGCTCCCGCGTCAGGGCCGTACCTAACGAGGCCACCGTCCAGGTAAAGCCAAACTGGTGGCAGGTAACCGCATCCAAGTACCCTTCGACTACCAACACGCGGTTTTCCTTTTCGATACTGGCGCGCGCCCGGTCGAGGGCGTACAGGGTGCGACCTTTGCTATAAATGGGGGTTTCAGGAGAGTTGAGGTACTTGGGCTCACCGGACCCCAGCACCCTTCCCCCGAAGGCAACCACGCGTCCGCGCAGGTCGCGGATGGGAAACATGAGGCGGTCGCGAAAACGATCGTAGGCACCATTTCCCTGGGGCCGGGGCACCGCCAAGCCTGCCCGTACGGCAGTTTGCGAAGAAATCCCCCGTTTTTCAAGATAAGAAAGCAGCCCGTCCCAGCGGGCCGGTGCGTAACCCAAGCTGAAGTCCTCCACCTGGGCCGGGGCGATGCCGCGCCGTTCTAAGTACTTTCGGGCCGCCTCTCCTTCCGGCCGCTCGAGTTCTGCGCGGAAGTATTCCAAGGCCAGAGCGTTGGCGTAGTACAGTTCCTCCCTCTGCCGCCAACGTTCTTCATCTTCCTTTGTCCGAGCCGGTAGGGGAAGATGGGCGCGCTCGGCCAGCAGGCGGACGGCTTCGGGAAAATCCACCCTTTCTCTCTGCTTGATGAATTCAATAACGTCCCCACCTGTGTTACAGCCGAAGCAGTAAAACATTTGTTTTCCCCGGTTTACCGTGAAAGACGGGGTATCTTCGTTATGAAAGGGACACAGCCCGACGTAATTTTGGCCCACCTTTTTCAAGCGGACGTAGTCGCTTACCACGTCCACAATGTCGCTGGCCGCCCGGACCTGAGCAATAAAATCTGGAGGAAAAACTCTTCCGGTCATTTCTCCTTCCCCCCACTCGCCCTGAATACTTTTCGGCAGGAATGAACAATTTCCTGCTTGCCCTAACGAAAAAGCGCGGGACGGTCGCAAGGGAAGGGCCGGATAAAGAACTCTCTTGTCGACACTACGAGTATTTCCAATCGCTGGGAAAATATGCTACCCGGAAATAAGGTTGGTGCGCGTGTAGCTCACGCAGCGAGAGCAGTACGTAAGATCGGGCAGAATGATGTCGTAAAGCCCACACCCCAGAATGATTACGCTTTCCCCGCCGTTAAAGAAACGCTTGCTCGGTTCTAGGTAGAGGCAGCGGTCGCCGGCCAAGATGTCGGGGATGGGGCACTTGCCGCAGCCTCTTTCTTCTTCCAGCTCGGCTAAAGTTAGGACTACCTCGCCTGCCAGGCAACGGTAGCGTTCTTCCCCATCTTCGTCCGGCTGGACAGGAATACGAAAGATACAATCCCTTGCCACGGCGAGTCCCCCTTTCACGCCCTATCCCATCTAAAGGCATTGTATGGCCGCGTACGGGGGAATATGTCAGTCCAGCAGCGGGCTCTGGCCCCAGGACTGGGGAAGAAAACAGCGTAAGAATTCCGAGCGCGCGAAACGGTCCGTCATGCCGGCGATATAGTCGCAGGTAGCCCGGGGGATGTCGCCACCGGCCAGCTCCCGGTATTCGGCCGGAAGCTCCTCCGGATGGTCGAGAAAGTACCGGTACAGTTCGGCTATGAGGTGCCTTGCTTTGGCGTCTTCGCTTTTTGCCCGCGAACCTACGTATACCCGGTCGAACAAAAAGGCGCGTAGCTCTTCGGTAGCCTTCCCAATCCGGGGGCTCATGGTGATTTCCCCTGCTTCTTTGCTGGCCTGGATGAGATCAGACACCATGGTATTGATCCTTTCGCTGTGCGTACGCCCGAGAAGGTTAATCAGGTGCTTGGGTAGGTCTTCGAAGGCAATGATACCGGCCCGGAGGGCGTCATCAATGTCATGATTGATGTACGCAATGCGATCGGCACGGCGCACGATGCAACCTTCTAGGGTCCCCGGCTTTTCGGGTCCGGTGTGATGAAGAATGCCGTCGCGTACCTCCCAGGTGAGGTTAAGACCCGTCCCCCGTTCCAGCACATCTACCACGCGCAGGCTCTGCTCGTTGTGGCGGAAACCTCCCGGGAAAACGCTGTTTAAGGCCTCCTCCCCCGTATGGCCGAAGGGGGTATGGCCCAGGTCGTGCCCCAGGGCGATGGCCTCGGTGAGATCTTCATTAAGCCTGAGAGCCCGGGCTATAGTGCGGGCAATCTGGGCCACCTCCAGGGTATGGGTAAGACGCGTACGGTAGTGGTCGCCCTCGGGCGAGATGAAAACCTGGGTTTTGTGCTTGAGACGGCGGAAGGCTTTGGAATGAATGATGCGGTCGCGGTCGCGCTGGAAACAGGTGCGCACGGCGCACTCGGGCTCGGGCCGCATCCGCCCGCGGCTATTCTTGCTCAACACGGCCAAAGGGGAAAGCTCCCGTTCCTCCCGCGCCTCGGTTTCCTCGCGAATGAGCACTTCTTACCACCCCCTAGCGAACTGACTGCCTTCCCTTAGAGCACTTCCTCACCGCGCAGGCAGGCGTGAGAACGGGCCAGGATATGTATGCCCGCGCCGGAGCGCGGGCGAAGGGGCTTACTGCTTCTTGCGGTTCATGAGCTCGGCGCGGGCTGCGGCCAGGCGGGCGATGGGCACGCGGAAAGGCGAGCAGCTTACGTAATCGAAGCCCGTACGCTGGCAGAATTCGATGGAGCTGGGCTCGCCGCCGTGCTCGCCGCAAATGCCGACCTTGAGGTCTGGCCGGACGCTGCGGCCTTTCTGCACGCCCAGGGCGATGAGCTGGCCCAGGCCTTCTTGATCCAGCACGGCGAAGGGGTTCTCGGGCAGGATTTTCTTTTCGATGTACTGCGGCAGGAATTTGCCCTCGGCATCGTCGCGGCTGAACCCAAAGGTGGTCTGGGTGAGGTCGTTGGTGCCAAAGGAGAAGAACTCAGCATGCTCGGCAATCTGATCGGCCACCAGGCAAGCCCGCGGCAGCTCGATCATGGTCCCGACTTTATACTCAAAGTCCACACCGTCACGCGCCTTGACCTCTTCGGCTACGCGGACGACCATCTCGCGCAGAATCTCCAGCTCTTTGGCCGTACCTACGAGCGGTATCATTACCTCTGGCAGCACCTTAACGCCCTCTTTAACCAGCTGGCTTACCGCGTTAAAGATGGCCCTGGCCTGCATCTCGTACACTTCCGGCCAGGTAATGCCGAGGCGGCAGCCGCGGTGGCCGAGCATGGGGTTGAACTCCTTCATGGCCCGTACCTGGCGCAGCAGCTCCTCTTTTTCGGCCAGAAGCTCGGGGTTCTCGCCGGTTATCTTAAGGCGGGTAACTTCAACCAGGAGTTCCTCTTCCTTAGGCAGGAACTCATGGAGCGGCGGATCGAGCAGGCGGATGGTTACCGGCAGGCCTTCCATGACCTTCAGGATACCGTAGAAGTCGCTCTGCTGGATGGGTAGGAGCCTCTCCAGGGCCTCATCCCGTTCCTCTTTGGTCTGGGCCAGGATCATCTTTTGGACGATGGGGAGGCGGTCCACTTCCATGAACATGTGCTCGGTACGGCAAAGGCCGATACCCTCGGCTCCAAACCTCCTGGCCTGCTCGGCATCGCGCGGGTAGTCGGCATTGGCGCGCACGCCCAAGGTGCGGATCTCGTCGGCCCATTGGAGGATGGTCTCGAATTCTCCTGAAAGCTCGGGCTCAATAAGGGGTGCCGCCCCGAGGATTACCTTGCCCGTGGCGCCGTCGATGGTGATCACATCGTCCTTCTTGATCACGCGGTCGCCAACATAGAAGACCTCGGCCGCCGTATCGATCTTGATGGCCTCGCAGCCGCATACGGCCGGCTTGCCCATACCGCGCGCCACCACAGCAGCGTGGCTGGTCATACCTCCCCTGCTGGTCAGCACGCCGCGGGCCGGAATAATACCGTGGATGTCGTCGGGCGTGGTTTCGGTACGCACCAGGATCACTGCTTCGCCCTGGTTGCCCCGCTCTTCGGCCTCATCGGCACTGAACACCACTTTACCCGTCGCTGCACCTGGGGAGGCCGGCAGGCCCTCGGCGATGACCTCCACTTTCGCCTCCGGGTCGATACGCCGGTGCATGAGCTGCACAAGCTGGTTGGGGTCTACCCGAAGAATGGCCTCCTCTTTGGTAATCAGGCCCTCGTTCACCATGTCCACGGCAATCTTTACCGCTGCGGCCGCGGTACGTTTGCCGCTTCGGGTCTGAAGAATGTAGAGCTTGCCTTCTTGAATGGTGAACTCTATGTCCTGAACATCTTTATAATGCTTCTCTAGGAGTTGGGCTACCTGTTCGAACTGCTCGTAGACGCCGGGCATATCTTCCTTGAGGTTGGCGATGGGCTGCGGCGTACGGATGCCGGCCACCACGTCCTCGCCCTGCGCGTTCACCAGGTACTCGCCGTAAAGAACCTTTTCGCCCGTGGAAGGATTGCGCGTGAAGGCAACGCCGGTGCCGGAGGTGTTGCCCATATTGCCGAAGACCATGGTCTGGATGTTGACCGCCGTACCCAAGTCGTCGGGAATCTTGTTGAGCCGCCGGTATACCTTGGCGCGCTCGTTGTTCCACGAAGCAAACACGGCCCGCACGGCAGCAAAGAGTTGGGCGTATGGGTCTTGCGGGAAATCCTCGCCCACACTTTCCCGGTAAATGGCCTTGAACCGCCGCACCAGCTCTTTTAGAGCCTCCGCGTCCAAATCTGTATCGAGCGTGGCTCCTCTTTCTTCCTTCAGCTCTTCCAGGGCCCGCTCGAATTTTTCCCCCGGAACCTTCATGGCCACATCGCCGAACATCTGAATAAAGCGGCGGTAACAATCCCAGGCGAAACGCTCGTTACCAGTCTTGGTGGCCAAGCCCTCTACGCTTGTATCGGTAAGGCCCAAGTTGAGAATGGTATCCATCATCCCGGGCATGGAGATGGGTGCGCCGGAACGCACAGAAACGAGGAGCGGGTCTTTCTCGTCGCCAAAAACTTTCCCCATCTGCTTTTCAAGCTCCCGCATCCCCGCACGAATCTCTTCTTCTAGACCGGCTGGAAACTTTTCACCCTGGCGGTAGAACTCTTTGCAGGCTTCCGTAGTGATGGTGATCCCAGGCGGAACTGGCAGCCCGATCCGCGTCATCTCGGCCAGGCCAGCTCCTTTGCCTCCCAAAAGGTTCCGCATCTGGGCATTGCCCTCACTAAAGGCATAGACGAACTTGGTCACAGGTTTTCCCCCTTCTTGATGAGCTGCATGATCTTGGTGGCGATCTCTTCAACCGCCATATTGGTAACATCCAAGACCCGGCACCCTAGTCTCGCCATGATCTCTGCCGCATATGCCACCTCCTTTTCGATCCGGCTGGGGCTGGCGTAGTCGGCGTTGGCCTCCAGTCCCATAGTGCGGAGGCGTTCCTGCCGGATTTCGGCCAGCTTTTCCGGAGAAATGGTGAGGCCGATGATCTTTTCCGGGGGTAGTTCGAATAGCTCTTCGGGCGGGGCCACCCCTAGCATGAGCGGTAGGTTGGCAGCCCGTACCTTCTGGTGGGCGAGGTATAGGGATAAAGGGGTTTTGGAGGTGCGCGACACACCGATAAGCACCACGTCGGCCCAATGGAGGCCGCGCGGGTCATTGCCGTTGTCGTAGCGGACGGCAAATTCGATAGCCTCCATGCGGTCGAAGTATTCCTCGTCCAGCCGGTGCACCAAACCTGGTTTCAGCTGGGGCGGTCCGGGCATAATCTCCTCCAAGGCCGCCAGCACCGGTCCCATGATGTCCACCGCCCGGATACCCAGCCGCGCCGCCCCTTCTGCCAGGGTCTTCCTAAGCTCCGGCAGGACAAAGGTGTAGGCTAGGACGCAGTTTTTTCCCTCAGCCTCTTTGAGGACCTCTTCCACGTGGCCGGGCTCGGTCACAAATGGTATGCGACGGATTTTGGCACCGTGGGAGTTAAACTGGCTGAGCGCCGCCCGCACCACCAGCTCTGCCGTCTCTCCCAAAGAGTCCGACAGGATAAAAATGAGCGGCATGTCCTCCTTGATCTTGCATCCCCCCTCATAAGATCCTCTCGCCCAGCTCGAAGAAGAGCTTCGTGATGGTGGTTTTGCTGATGCTGCCGAGTACTTCCAGGCCTTCCCCGCCGGTCGGCCCTTCGCGCGCCCGCACTACCGGCAGGGCTTCCACCTGATGGGTGAGGAGTTTTCCGGCAGCGGAAAAGACGCTTTCTTCAGGCACAGCCGTGATTACCTGGGGTACACGGGTCATGATCACGCCTACCGGGACGGTATTCAAGGCCGCCTGGCCCAGGCTCAGGCGCAGGATGTCTTGGCGGGAAACCACGCCTGCGAGGAACCCGCCTTCGTCAACCACAAAAACCGTTCCCGTATCCTCCAGCATCATGGTGACCAGGGCATCGTAAACGGTGGCCGCAAGGCTCACCACCACCGGCACAGCCTTCACGTCACCTACCGTAAGCTTGCGAAAGCCCGAAAGGATCTCCCCCTCACCCTGGCCTACATAGGTGTAACCTACCCGCGGTTTGGCCTCGAGAATGCCGGCCATGGTAAGAATGGTAAGGTCCGGGCGAAGGGCTGAGCGGGTTACCTGCAGCCGGCTCGCCACTTGTTCGCCGGTGATGGGGCCCTCTTGTTTCACAATCTCTACAATTTTCTTCTGCCGCGGGGTAAGTTGGATGACGCATCACCCTCTTTCTTGAAGAGGACGCTGCCCGAGCCGGTATACAGTATTCTTCCTCCAAAGGAAAATTCCTGCTGCGTTCCTGCCTTTCCGGCCTTCACCCTGCCCTGCGACCTGTACCCGCCGGGTTAATCTTCCACCAGCCGGCTAAAGTCGGCGATGCTGAGCCCGAGGTTGCGGATGGCCTTAAGGAGTGCCAGGCGGTTGGCCCGTACGGCCGGGTCCGGGGCCATGACCAAGACTTCCTCGAAGAAACGGTCCACTGAAGGGGCCAGTTCCGCCAGAAGCACCAGCGCCTCCCGGTACCGTTCTTCGTCTACCAGGGCCGGCAGGCGGGTAGCCGCCTTCTGGTAGTGGTCATACAGTTCCTTCTCCGCCGCCTCCGTAAACAGGTCCGGTTTCAGTTCTTCTCCTCCTGCCTGGCGCGCCAGGTTGGCTACGCGGGTAAAAGCTGTAAGCAGCTGCCGGAAGAAGGGCTCCTGGCGCAGGCGCTGCAACGTTTCCGCCCGTCGGTAGGCCAGGCCGGGGTTGTCCGGCGCTGCCGCCAGCACTGCATCCACCACATCATAACGCAGGCCACGGTCTTCCAGGGCAATGCGCAGGCGTCCGACGAGGAATTCCCGGACTTCACGTGCCACTTCTGCCGCCGGCCGCGGAAGGAGGTTTTGCCTTTCGTACAGCCCGGCCGCGGTACTTATCACTTCGCCCAATGAAAGATCCAGTTCGCCTTCCAGCATGATGCTGATACAACCGCTGGCCAAACGCCGCAGACCGTAAGGGTCCTGGGAACCGGTGGGCACCAGACCAACACCGAAGCAACCGACGATGGTATCCATCTTATCGGCCAGCGCGAGCAGCGAGCCGGCGATGGTTACGGGAAGCTCGTCTCCGGCAAAACGGGGTAGGTACTGTTCGGCAATAGCCTGCGCCACGCTGGCATGCTCCCCGGAGAGCAGGGCATACTCGCGCCCCATGATCCCCTGTAGCTCGGGGAATTCGTAAACCATGTTGGTGGTAAGATCGGCCTTGGCCAGGTGGGCCGCCCGAACCACAAACGCGCCCACGGCTCCATCCAGGCCTACGGCCCCGGCCAGATACTGGGCCAGTGCCTCGAGCCTTTCGGTCTTGTCGTATAGAGTCCCCAGGTTTTCCTGGAAGACAATGTGCTTCAGCCGCTCAACCCGGTCGGCTAAAGGCATGCGTTTGTCCTCTTCAAAGAAGAAACGGGCATCGGCCAGGCGGGCGCGCAGCACCTTTTCATTGCCCGCGCGCACGACATCTAAATGCTCGGCCGTACCGTTACGCACGGCAATAAAGTAAGGGAGAAGGTTGCCCTCCGGGTCGACCACCGGAAAATACCGCTGATGGTCTTTCATGGGCGTTACCACAACTTCGGAAGGCAGCTCCAAGTACTCCGGGGCAAAGGAGCCCAGGAGGGCCGTCGGATACTCCACCAAAAAGGTAACCTCGGTAAGAAGATCCTCGGGGAAGAGAGCTCGCCCGCCTACCTCTTTCGCCAGTTGCTCGCCTTGAGCGCGGATACGCGCCCGGCGCTCCTCAGGATCCAGCACCACGTAGGCCTTTTCCAGCTTGGTGAAGTAGTCGGCCGGGTCTTCGATACGGAAAGGACCCGGAGCGAGAAAACGGTGACCGTAGGTGAACCGGTCACTCTTTAAACCGTCGAGGTTGAAAGGCACTAGCTCCGTCCCGAAAAGGGCTAAAAGCCAGCGAATGGGACGGACGAAACGCAGTTCGCCGCTTCCCCAGCGCATGGGCCGCGGAAAAGAAAGCGAGCGCACCAGATCGGGAAGGATTTCCGCCAGAACCTCTCCCGCCGGCCGTCCTTCTTCGCGTTTGACGGCAAACACGTAACTTCCGCCCTCTACCTGGCGAATGGTCAAAGATTCGAGGGGAACTCCTTGGCTCTTGGCAAACCCTTCGGCCGCGCGGGTGGGTTTGCCGTCTGCGGTGTAAGCCACCTGTGCCGGCGGCCCTTTCACTTCGTACTCCCGCGGTTCGCTCTCTTCGGCCAGGTCTCCCACGAAAAGCACCAGCCGCCGCGGCGTGCCGTAGGCGGCAATTTCTTTAAATTCCAGGCGGGCCGCCTTGAGCTTTTCCTCGGCCGAAGCCTTCAAGGAACGAATAGTTTCCGGCATTAAGCGGGCCGGGATTTCTTCGCAGCCAATTTCAAAGACTAAGTCGCGGCTCATGCCCTTACCTCCTTTCCGAGGAGCGGGAACCCGAGTTTCTCGCGCTGTTTCACGTAGGCCTGGGCGCACTCCCGGGCCAGAGCGCGGACCCGGCCGATGAAGCTCGTCCTTTCCGTAACGCTGATGGCCCCGCGGGCATCGAGGAGGTTAAAGGTGTGCGAACACTTGAGAATGTAATCGTAGGCGGGAAGAACGAGTTCTTTCTCGAGAAGCCGGCGGGCGGTACGCTCGTAAGTGTCAAAGAGGCTGAAGAGCGTCTCCGGGTCGGACTCCTCGAAATTGTAGCGGGAATGTTCTACCTCGAACTGGTGAAAAACGTCCCCGTAAGTGATACCCTTGACCCACTCCACATCGAAAACGTTGTCTTTCTTCTGAATAAACATGGCCAGGCGTTCCAAGCCGTAGGTAATTTCCGCCGCCACCGGACGGCAGTCCAGGCCGCCTACCTGCTGGAAGTAGGTAAACTGGGTGATCTCCATGCCGTCCAGCCATACCTCCCAACCCAGCCCCCAAGCACCGAGAGTAGGCGATTCCCAGTTGTCCTCGACAAAGCGGATGTCGTGCTCCAGCGGGTTAATACCCAGAGCCTGAAGGCTTTCCAGGTATAGATCCTGGATGTTGTCCGGAGAAGGCTTCATGATGACCTGAAACTGGTGGTGCTGATACAACCGGTTCGGGTTTTCTCCATAACGGCCGTCCGTCGGCCGGCGCGACGGTTCCACATAGGCCACATTCCAGGGCTCCGGCCCCAAAGTGCGCAGAAAGGTGGCCGGATTCATCGTACCGGCTCCTTTTTCCACGTCGTAAGGCTGCTGCAAAATACAGTTCTGGTCCGCCCAGAATTCCTGGAGCTTCAAGATGATCTGCTGGAAGTTCAAGTGCCAACCCCCTTTAGCTTTTGCTGGAATAAAAAATAAGCCTCTCCCCGCAGCCAGGGACGAGACTTCTCCCGCGGTTCCACCCTGCTTGGCCGTCCTCAGCCGGCCCCCCTCTCACGCGTCGCGTCCCGTTACAGGCTCCGGAGCCCCTCCGCCGGCCAGCCTGCAGGTTCCCACCCTTCCCTGCTCTCTTCAAGGCCGCACCCGGCTTCTTCTCCTTCTTCGCCCGCAACCGGGCCTTCCCTTATCTACTATCCCGGAACATATCAAGGAATAATGTAGCAAATCTTAACGGACCTGTCAACTTCTGACGCCCGGCGCTCCTCCCTGGACGAGGGCCAGGAAGGCGGCAGAGTTTAAATCCCGCCCGAGCTGGGCGAGAAGGCAGGCCCGGGTAATTTCTCTCAACTCGGCTCTACTCTCCGGCGGCAGGCGCAAAAGCCCCAACCTGGAAAAGGGAGCGCGCGCCAGGTACCTGAGGGCGGCCAAGGTTCTGCCCCGCACGGGAAAGGCCTGTCCGTCGGCCGCGCGGCATTTAGGGCACAGCGCCCCGCCCAGCTTAGCACTGAAGGCGGCCTCCTCTTTGAGGGGCGCGCCGCAGGAGATGCAGGCCGTAAGCTCCGGCGCATACCCCAAACGACCGAGAATCCCTACTTCAAAAGCCCGTACGGCCAAGTCCAAATCGGATCCTCCGGCCAGAAGGTGCAGGACGGCCAAAAGGAAGGGGAATAAGTCTTCTTTAGGTTCTTCTTCCTCGGTGAGGCGGTCCAGCACCTCCAGGCAGTAGGTAGCCGCAGCCGCCCGCTCCAGGTCCTCACGCAGCCCGCGGAAAGAATCCACAATCTCGCACTGGCTCACCGTGTCGAGACCCTGGTTGGCAAAAAGTAGATAGCTGCCATGGGTGAAAACCTCCGCCCCTGCCCGCAGGCGGTTGCGCGGGCGGCGCGCCCCACGGGCGACGGCCCTGAGCTTCCCCCGCTCATGCGAGTATAAGGTAAGTACCTTATCGGCTTCACCCAGGTTCTGGCTCTTAATCACCACCGCATTCAAATTGTATAAAGGCATCGTGTTTCTCCTGCCTTAGTTTTTACGAAATCTTCTCTTCGGAATCTCCATGGTCTCTTTTGCCCTTGAGCCTGCAGTAAAGAAGGTACGGACCGATACGCCCCGTATGCCAGAAATATTCCCAGAGTATATCCTGAAGCTCATGCTGCACGCTATCCACCCCTTGCCTCCGCGCACCTCACAGGTTGTACCCGAACTGCCTTAGGGCACTAGCGGTATCGCGCCAGTCTTCTTTAACCTTAACCCAGAGGTCCAAGAAGGTGCGCACACCCAACAGAGCTTCAATGCCGGCGCGGGCTCCCTGGCCGATGGCCTTGAGCATGGCGCCGTTTTTGCCAATGAGGATACGCTTTTGCGATTCTTTTTCTACGTAGATATTGGCCCGGATGTAGACGAGGTTTTTCCCCTCCCGTTCCTCCATCTCTTCAACTTCAACTGCCACGGCGTGTGGCACTTCGTCGCGGGTTAGGGCCAACACCTGCTCGCGGATGAGCTCGGCCACGATAAAGCGCTCGGGCTGGTCGGTTACCATATCCGCCGGATAAAACTGCGGTCCTTCCGGCAGATACTTTGTCAAAACCTCTAAGAGGGTACTGAGGTTGGCGCCGGTCAGAGCCGAAATAGGGATTACCTCGGCAAAATCCGCGAGTTTGGCATACTGGTCGAGAGCTACTACGGTCTCATCGCGGCTCAGCATGTCCACTTTGTTTACCGCCAGAAGTACGGGCGTCTTCAGCTCCTTAAAATACCCGGCAATCTCCTCATCCCCACTGCCCACGGGAGCGCTTCCGTCCACCACGTAAAGGACGGCATCTACCTCGTTCAGCGCTCTT
>JASKLG010000075.1 GCA_030153805.1 Bacillota bacterium
AGGAGGGAGTAGAATGCGCATTCACGTGATCCGTGTACCCAAGTTTTTCGGCACTATCTTAATGGGTCTTCTTAACGTGTTTCGCCGCGGCGAGTGACAATGCGCCCAGGTCCTGTAGGGGGTGAGATTGGGAAGGGAGAGAAGAACGGTGGGCGAAAAACTTCTCTTGAGGACCAGCGGTTACCGCCTTGTTGACACGGCGTACCGGCGACTAATTCTCTACGAAGTACTTCTGGCAGAAATCAACCAGCTTTACCGGAAGATCGAAACAGACAATATAAAAGAAGTCTACTACAAGCTCGAGGTTACCGGACAGTGACGGGTAACCTCTTTTTGTTGCATGTTTTTTCCAAGGATTGCTGGTGAACGGGAAGCAGTGCTAAAATATAATTCTAGAAGAATTGAAAGGGGTGACAGCGTGGATCCAGTAAGGCTGACGCCAGGGGCCAGCGCTACCATTCAAAAGCTGGTGACGGAGGCGGATACTGCCCTCCACTTTGGAAGTGGTGCACTAAAGACCATGTTTGCCACGCCGGTCCTTGCCGCTTTGGTAATCGAAGCAGCGGTAAAGGCAGTGGACCACCGGTTGCCGGAAGGTTTGGTTACGGTCGGCACGGCGATCAATGTAGAACACACTGCCCCAACGCCTCAAGGTATGACGGTTACTGTTCAGACCAGGCTCGAGCGAGTTGAAGACAACCGGCTCTTCTTTAGTTTTGTCGCCTTTGATGAAGTAGGCGAAATCGGGCACGGTTCACACGAGCGCCGCATAGTCAACCTGAACGGAATTTTAGCCCACGCCGAGGCCAGGCGGGATAAGCTGCTACCTGCCCAAAAATAAAAAGCGCTGGAAGCGCTTTTTTAGAGGGCCCGCTGCACTTTACCAGCCCGGAGGCAGCGCGTGCACACGTTTACCCGCCGCGGAGTTCCATCGACAAGAATTTTAACGCGCTGAATGTTTGGACGCCAGGGCCTCTTTGTACGAATGTGCGAATGGCTAACCTGCATTCCCATTTGCTTCTTTTTGCCACAGACAAAACAAACCTTGGACACGTTTTCACCTCCAGAATAGGTAAAACGAAGAGCCGCAATCATAAGCCCATAGGAGAATTCTAACATAGGAAGGGATATTCCGCAAGACCCCGCAACAGCGGGCTGTGAATTGAGAGGGGGGATGTTTATAAGAAGAAAATCCCGGGTTTTGAGCTTGGGCCAGAAAAGGGAGGGGGTATTACGAAATGAAGCTGTGGGTTAAGATTTTAATCGGTTTTGTCTTAGGAGCCATCGTGGGTCTGATTGTGGGTCCCCCGGCTGCTGCATTGAAACCGCTCGGCGACCTATTCATCCGGCTTATTAAGATGCTCATTGTTCCTTTGGTTTTTTCTTCTCTCGTAGTGGGAGCGTCCAGCATCGGGGATTTGAAAAAACTGGGGCGCGTGGGAATAAAGACGCTTGCTTACTACCTGGTGACGACGGCCATAGCCGTAACCTTGGGCCTGCTGTTAGCACTATTAATTAATCCGGGTGCCGGCTTTGTTTTGCAGGATGTAGGCAAATACGAACCGAAGCCGGTGCCGGGCCTCGTGGATACTCTTCTCAATATGGTTCCTACTAACCCGCTAAACGCCATGATTACCGAAAACATGCTCCAGATCATCGTCTTTGCTCTCTTTGCCGGTGTGGCTCTAGCCTTGATCGGAGAGAAGGGCAAGCCCTTCCACGACTTCTTTGACAGCACGGCTGAAGTTATGTATAAGATTACCGGGATGGTTATGGAGTTTGCTCCCGTCGGCGTCTTTGCGCTGATTGCCTGGGTGACGGCAACGAACGGGCCCGAAGTCCTAATTCCGCTGGCCAAAGTGATTTTTGTTGTTTACCTGGGGTGCATCTTGCATGCAGTCATCACTTATTCCGGAGCCGTGTATCTGTTTGCCCGCATGAGCCCGATACGCTTTTTCAGCGGCTTCTTCGAAGGTATGGCAGTAGCTTTCAGCACTTGCTCCAGCAGCGCTACTCTTCCGATATCCATGCGCTGCACCCAGGAGAATTTAGGGGTACCCAAAGATATTGCCAGTTTTGTGCAGCCTCTAGGTGCCACCATTAATATGGATGGTACGGCGATATATCAGGGAGTCTGTGCTCTTTTCATTGCCGAGGTGTACGGCATCCAGCTCGGCATGCCACAATTCCTGACTATCATTCTCACTTCCACCCTGGCGTCCATCGGTACTGCCGGAGTGCCGGGAGCGGGGATGATCATGCTCACCATGGTGCTCCAGGCAGTGGGTCTGCCGCTCGACGGCATCCTGCTTATTGCCGGAATCGATCGTGTGCTGGATATGATTCGTACCTGCATAAACGTAACCGGCGATGCCGCCGGTGCTGTGGTGGTTGCGGCCACCGAGGGCGAGCTCAAGACCCTGCCAGCCGGCACGGCTGTAGGCACGAAATAAACTGCAACATGCGGTGCAATCACAAAATACTCCCGGGCCCTCGCCTGACGGGCGGGGGCCTTTTAAGTGCGAAAAAGAATTTTGGTTACCTTGAGCTTGACGCCGGGAAAAGTTATACTTAGAAGGAACAGCTCAAGGGAAGGGGGCGGGCAAATGCTGAGTGAAAGCCGCACTGAATACGGAAATATAGCCATCGGCGACGAAGTGATTGCTACCCTGGCTGGCGCTGCGGCCCTGGAGTGCTACGGTATAGTCGGCATGGCTTCTCGGCGGCTCACCGACGGTTTTGTTGAGCTTCTCGGCCGGGACAACTGGAGCCGGGGCGTAGAGGTTAAAATTGACGGGGACCAGGTTCATATTACACTGCATATCATTGTCAGCTACGGCGTGCGCATCTCGGAGGTCGCCAGGAACGTCATGCAAAAAGTTAAGTACGCGGTAGAGCGGGTCACCGGGCTCAACGTGGTCCGGGTGGATGTTTATGTGCAGGGTGTCCAACTTAGCCAGGCACGTCCAGGAGGGCAAAAAAGGTGACACAAGGCGCGCTAACTGGGCAACACCTGCGCGCCATGCTCCAGGGAGCTGCTCTTCACCTGGAGAAAAACAAGGAGCAGGTTAACGCCCTGAATGTGTTTCCGGTACCGGACGGGGATACCGGAACTAACATGTATCTCACCCTTGCAGCAGCCGTAAAAGAAGCTTTGAAAGGCCCGGATGACCTGCCCTCTGTAGCGGCGGCGGCAAGCACCGGTTCGCTTATGGGGGCGAGGGGAAATTCCGGGGTTATTCTGTCCCAGCTCTTCCGCGGGGCGGCCCAGGTGTTGGCCAACTGCCAGGCGGCAGGACCACGGGATGTGGCTCAGGCGCTGGTAGAAGCAACGCGTACGGCTTACCGCGCGGTAATGAAACCGGTTGAGGGAACCATTCTTACCGTAGCCCGCCTGGCCGCACGAAATGCGCTTACAGCAGCACGAAATGGCGGGGACGTACAAGAAGTGCTCCGGGCGGCCTTGACCGGAGCAAGGGAGGCTCTGGTGAAAACACCTTCTCTGCTTCCTGTTCTCCGGGAAGCAGGGGTGGTAGATGCCGGCGGTCAAGGACTTGTGCTCATTCTAGAAGGAGCGCTGGCTACGCTGACGGGGCAGGAGGTGAGCTCTGAGGCCGAAATCCTACCTGTCACCTCCAAGCCGGTCGAACGGCCGCATCCGGCAGAGGAAAGAGCAGCGGAAGATATTACCTTTGGTTACTGTACAGAGGTGCTCCTACGCGGCCGTGGTCTAAAGGCAGACGCCCTCCGGGAAAAGCTCCACCGATACGGCGACAGCCTGCTGGTGGTGGGCGATGAGGAAACGGTAAAGGTGCATATTCATACCAACCACCCCGGACAGGTATTGGAAGAGCTTCTGGGGTACGGCACGCTACACGACATCAAGATCGACAACATGCGCGACCAGCACCGGGAATACGTCAAAAGCGAAGCGAGAGAAACGAAAGAGGAAAAGCGCTTGAGCGTTGTAGCGGTGGCACAAGGAGAAGGTCTCATGGCTGCTTTCAAGAGCTTAGGGGCGGATGTGGTCCTAAGCGGCGGCCAAACTATGAACCCCAGTACGGAAGAGTTCGTCAAAGCTGTAGAAGGAGCCCCAGCGATGGAGGTGCTGGTTCTTCCCAACAACAAAAACGTCATCCTCGCTGCCCGCCAGGCCGAAGGGCTGACCAGCAAGAGGATTGCTGTAGTTCCTACCCGGAGCATCCCGCAGGGGATTGCTGCACTGGTGGCTTTTAACCCGGAGCTTGGCCTTGAAGAAAATGCCGCTTTTATGGCTGAAGCCGCTAAAAGAGTAAAGACGGGTGAAGTGACGTATGCCGTCCGTTCTTCACGTCTGAACGGGCACGAGATTAACGCCGGGGATATCCTCGGCCTTATCGACGGCGAGTTGGTGGTGACCGGTGGGGAAGTGGAGGAAGTGGCCGAACAGATTCTCACCTCTATGGTAAATGGCGGGAGCGAGCTTATCACGATTTTTGCCGGCCAGGATGTTACCCCGGAGGCGGCAGAGGCACTAAGAAGGCGCATCCAAGAACGCTTCGCCGAGTGCGAAGTGGAACTTCATGTAGGAGGCCAGCCGCTCTATTACTACATTCTTTCCGTTGAATGACGCCAAAACGTCACTGCAGGTAATACTCGCCTTGACCAGCTTTGATTCCCGGGTGTAGGGCGGCGTTAAGGCCGCTCGCGATTACCCGGGCTGCGTCGGCAATGAGGGCGTCGATTTCTTTGGGGGTAATAAAGAGGTCTTCCCACTGGCCGGGAAGAAGTTCGTGGACAAGCCGTTCGCGTTCAGCTGGCGAAAAGATACGACTCAGGTTCCCGCCACTTTCGGCGCCGGTCTTTTCTAGGCGACCGAGCATAAGGCCCAGGGCGTCGCTGACCAAGGTGCTGGCATGGATTACGGTGGGAACTCCTATGCCGATCACCCGAACACCCAGAGATTCCTCGGTTAAACCCAAACGTTTATTGCCTATCCCAGATCCGGGGTGGATGCCGCTGTCGGTAAGCTGCACGGTAGTGCAGACCCGTTCTAGGCTGCGGGCAGCAAGGGCGTCTACGGCCACCACTAGGTCGGGTTTGATCCGGTCTACTACTCCTTTGACAATTTCTTCTGTTTCGATGCCGGTAAGCCCCAGTACTCCCGGGGCGAGGGCAGCAACCGAGCGGAGGCCACCTTTTAGTTCTTGAGGAGCGTACTCGAAAAGGTGCCGGGTAACCATCACCGTGTCTACGACCCGGGGGCCGAGGGCATCTGGCGTGGCGTTCCAGTTGCCCAACCCGATGACGAGGATACTGGCCTTTTCCGGTAGGTTGGCCAGGGCACCTAACTCTTCCGCCAAGACCTCGGCCGTTTCGCTGGCCACCACCCGGCTCCCCTGCCTGAGCTCGGGCGCTTCAATGGTGATGTACGTACCGGGAGGCTTGCCCAGGCGTCGGGCTCCGGCTTCGGAGGTGACCTTCACCTTGGTGACGCGTGTATGGGCTGTGGTTCGGGTGGTGGAGTCGACCCCTATTACTTTGTCCCGGGTTTTCTGAAGCAGAGCTTCGCGGGCTTCCAGGGCCAGGTCGGTGCGAACAAGGCCGCGCGCTGAGCTTAGCATTTTTGCTCCTCCTACGAAAGTTTAATGGCGGCCGGGGAGGGCCGCCATTGGGAGAGGGTTCACCCATGTTACAAGGCCTGGTTTCCGGCCTGGAATTAGTGTATTTTTTCATCCTGGAGTTTTTGCTGTTGGGCCTGTAAATATGCGTATAAAACGTGACTTTTCCTCTGCGTATGACGCCTTATCCAGATACCCGCTAATGAATAGCTATGGCGTCGGGCAAAGAAAGTTTCCCAGGCGATGACTTTCTTTACTGAAAAGAGAGTGCCCCGTCTGCCGAGGACGGGGTACTTATTTTGTAGTTTTGGACGCGAAAGGGTTTCGGAAGGGATTTTCCCGAATGTCTAGAAACCATTAAACAAGTTTCCGATTGGGAGGTAGGCAGACATGATTCTGACAACAACGCCGAATGTCGAAGGAAAGAGAATTGTCGAATACAAAGGGATAGTCTTTGGTGAAGTGGTCTCGGGAGTAGACTTTATAAAAGATTTTGCTGCTGGGCTTTCGAACTTCTTTGGCGGCCGGTCGAGATCTTACGAAGGAGAATTGCTGGAAGCCAGGAAGGCGGCACTGAATGAAATGGAACAGAGGGCGGCAGCGCTCGGGGCAAATGCGGTCGTCGGGGTAGACATAGACTACGAAGTGTTGGGTTCAGGCGGCAACATGCTCATGGTAACTGCCTCAGGTACCGCAGTGGTCATTGAGTAGCAACCGATAAATCAAGGCAGGGATAAGCAGGGAAGCGTAGCGTAGCCCCGTTACGAATAGATTCACGCAGGGGCAAAAAAGATTAATGCGCAAGGCTTGATATTGCGGGGAAGCAATATCGGCCTTGCGCATTGGGAGAGGAGAAACCGGAGGAAAGAGCTTGTGGGGGAGAAGTGAAATCTTAGCTATCTTGATTATTGCCCGGGCAGCGGGTATTTATACACGCCAGTTTGACGGGAAAATATTCCAGCCCAAGTGAAGGTGGTTCTTATGAGGCGGGTAGCAAGCCTGAAAAGCGTGAACGACAGCCCTTTGGGTGATGTGGCCGGCGCACTGGCGGCTGTGGGTTCGATTACGCTCAGCCAGGATGAGTTCCGGCTTCTGGTGGATTCTCTTTCTGATGGGGTTATCCTTACCGACGCAGCCGGCATCATTCTTTTGGCTAACCGCAACTGGGAGAAGATCAGCGGCATTGAGCGCCGGGAAGTGGAAGGGCGGAATGTGCGCATCCTGGTACGGGAGGGCTACTACTCGCACTCTGTGGTAGCCCAGGCTCTGAGCGAAGGCCAGACGGCGACCTCGCTAGTGCGCTTTAGGAATGGAACTGAAGCGCTGGCCACGGCCATACCCGTGCGCTACGAGGGTAAGATCAAGCTTGTTATCTGCAGCGTGCAGGACGTAGAGGAACTGGAGGCCGGCTACACGGCATGGGAAAACAGCCGTTACCTGAAAGAACACCTGCCGGCTGAGTGGGAAGAGCGTTCTCAGAAAATTCCGGAGCTCAAGAACCTCGTGGCGTACAGCTCAGCCATGCAGTCCCTCTTACGCTCGATCCTGCAAGTGGCGCAGGTTGATTCTACGGTGCTCCTTACCGGCGAGTCGGGGACAGG
>JASKLG010000076.1 GCA_030153805.1 Bacillota bacterium
ACTCACAATGCGGGCGAGCTCCGGAATCTTGAGAAGGGTGCTGGCGGAAAAGACTTGCTCAGCCAGCGCCCGCACGAACTTCTGCTGGCGGCCGATGCGCCCAAGGTCACCCGTTTGGTTGCGGTAGCGCAGGTACTGTTCGGCTTTAGCCCCGTCGAGCACCTGTGGCCCGGCTTTCAGGTCAATCTTAAGGCCTCCCGCCCGGTCTACATAACGCATGTTTTGTTCCACGTCGATCCTTACGCCGCCCAAGGCGTCGACCAACCTGTTAAGTCCGGTATAGTTTATTTTTACGTAAAAGTGAATTGGGATGTTTAAAAGGTTCTCCACGGTTTTAATGGCCAGATCGGTTCCGCCGTAAGCGTGGGCGGCATTGATCTTATCCAGCCCGTGCCCGGGTATGGGTACCCGGGTGTCGCGGGGGATGGAGAGTATACCGGCCCGTTTCTTCTCGGGATCAAAGGTGACCACCATGATGGTGTCGCTTCGCTCCGGCAAGTGACCGGTATGTGACTCCAACACGCCGGCATCTAAACCAAGAACAAGGACGTTAATCGGCTCTTCCCGGGCCGGCTCCGGATGTGCTCGGCCGGCCGCCTCGTTCCCCGAAGGGCCGAGCCCCCCGAGAAAGGCGTAGAGGCCCGCACCTACAGCCAATAGCGCTAAGAGGAAGACGCTGCCCAAGAAGAGCAAAAACTTCTTCCAATTAAGTCGGCGCGTAACCGCCCTTCTCCTCTCCGCCATGGTTTCCCCTCTCTCGTTGGTCTGCTGTAATCTCGGCCAGGAGGCTGTTGCGCGCCCGCACCGTCTGCGGGTGAAGCGGCAATCCCCGTTCCAGCACGTAACGGATGGTACCTTCCATAGCCCGAAGCAATGCCAAATTGAGATCCTGCTCCGCTAGAACCCTCAGCTCTTCTACCCCTGGAAATGCACGGCCCGGTTCAACATAGTCGGCCAGATAGATTATCCGCTCGAGGAGGCTCATTTTCTCGCCGCCCAGCGTATGCAGCCGGATGGCGGAAAGCACGGCGGCATCTGTTACTCCGTATTTTTTCCAAGCGAGCATGGCGCCTACAGGACCGTGCAGAAGGTCGGGACAGACCCTCTCTATATCATTCCTTACTATATCAAACGCCAGCGCCCAATGCAACAACTCATCCGGGCTCATCCCTTTAGCACAATCATGAAGAAGCCCGGCCAGACGCACCTGTTCCTCGTTCGCACCCCAGCGCCGGGCAAGGTGAACGCCGGCCTCAACCACGCCCAGGGAGTGTTCCAGCCGTTCCGGAGAAAGTTCCTCCGCCAGTTTAGTAATGAGGTCATCCCATATCATTGCTAAAACCACCTGCTGCTTCATACTTTTTATTTTTTGCCCGCATAAAGTTAAGCAAGCAAAGAGACCCTCGTGATATGTGCACGAGGGCCCGCTTCTTATTTCATCTTCTTAGGCCCGGCTCTGCCGTGCCCTGGCTTCGTTCACCACGATCTCGCGGCCGCCAATTGTAACACCTTGCATGGCTGCAAGGACTTTTTCCAGGTCGGCGTCGGCTACCTCTACGAAACCAAAGCCCCGGGAACGCCCGGTTTCCCGATCCGTAATGATGCGGCTTGCCTGGATGTTGACACCTGTTTTTTCAGCAAACACCGAGGCTAGCTCCTCTTCCGTCGTAGCCCACGGTAGATTGCCAACGTAGATGGTTTTCAAGGAACTTCACCTGCCTTTCTGAGGCCCAGAAACCTCGAACTGCTATAGGAGTTCTACACTAGGGCAAGACATTCCTTCTTCAGCTCAAAATTTATTTTTCCCTGTGCTCTCCTAAGTTCGGTAAAGCTTATGCTTGTAAATGTAGTTTTCCACCGGCTCCGGCAAAAGATACTTGATGGATTTTCCTTCTTTCACCCGCCGCCGGATGTCGGTGGAGGATATGGCCAGCGCCGGAACCTCTACTTTAAACACCTTACGTGCATACCGCTGGGTTAAATGGCCCAGTTCGACGCTCAGCTTATATCCGGGTCTTGTCGCCGCAATAAAGTAGCAGAGACCTAGAAGTTCGTCCACATCTTTCCAGCTAAGGAGGTCCAAAATGGCGTCGGCGCCGCTGATAAAGTAAAGTTCAACATTAGGGCCGAAACTGGCACGCAATTCGCGCAGGGTATCAATGGTGTAAGAGTACCCTTCCCGGTCCAATTCCACCCGCGAAACCTCAAAGTGAGGATTGGTAATGGTGGCCAAAACCGTCATCAAATAGCGGTGTTTGGCTTCGGTTACGGGGTAGTCCTTCTTGTGCGGCGGAAGCCGGTTGGGAACAAAGAGCACTGGTTCCAGCTGAAAAGCTACCCTTGCTGCCTCGGCCGCTACCAGATGCCCGTAATGAATCGGGTCAAAGGTCCCCCCCATAATGCCCACGCGCTTAAGTGCCACGTCCTGCAACTTCTTTACCTCCCGAATTCCATTGCCGCCATTATACCACAGCTTGTTCCTCTCTGGGTAGACGCCCATGCCGCCAGCGGCACCATCAGACGGATGAAAACCTCGGCCCTCGGCCTCAGTACTTTCAAGGTAGGAAAAAAGGGGGCGCTGGCCCGGGTTAACCTCAGCCAGTCCCCCGCAGGCTACCGCGTTCACGCCGATATTTCTTCTTGCGCTCCGTGTAATCGTCGTATTCTTCCGGGATGGACCGTCTCTCTTTAATCTTGGTCACGCCGTCTACAATCACAAAATCATTGCGCGCAGGGCAGTAGTATACGGCTTCTCCTTTGCGGCAGTTGCCGCAGTCCAGGCAATCCATGCCAGACTTTTTAACCTCCAATTCTTTAAGAGTCGCTTTGGGTTGGGTGGTATTCAAACTCTACCTTCCCTATGCGGACAACATCACCGTCCCGTGCCCCCGCTTCGGCTAAAGCCTGTTCTACACCCATCTTCAGAAAGGCGCGCTGCAGCCTCCAGACGGCCTCCTCCTGATCAAAGTCGGTCATGGCCACCAGCCGTTCTACAGCCCGCCCCTTTATAATGAATATGCCGTCTACACGTTCCAGGTGAAAACCTTCTTCCTCATCGCGCGCCCGGAAAACGACCGGTTCCGGCTGCTCTAGCTTAGGACGCGGCAGCTCTTCTAACAGCCGCGCCAGGTGGTACAAAAGCTCCTGTACTCCTTGACCGGTAACAGCTGAAACCGGGAACACCCGGCGCCCGTCTTTTCCGGCAGTCTCTTGAAGCCGCGGCAGATTCTCTGCCGCCGCCGGGAGGTCCATCTTATTGGCCGCCACCACCTGCGGCAGCTCTGCCAATTCTCTACGATAAAGAGTCAGTTCGGCGTTGACACGGTGGTAATCTTCTACCGGATCCCGGCCTTCCGTACCGGCCGCATCGACCACATGGACGATAAGGCGCGTACGCTCAATGTGGCGCAGAAACTCGTGCCCCAACCCCGCACCGGCATGGGCGCCGGCAATCAGGCCGGGAATATCGGCCATTACAAAGCTCGTCTCCTCTAATTTCACCACGCCCAGGTTGGGTTCAAGCGTCGTGAAAGGGTAAGCGGCGATCTTGGGCCGCGCTGCTGTAGTACGAGCCAGAAGGGTAGATTTACCGGCGTTAGGATACCCTACCAAGCCTACATCGGCCAAAAGTTTTAGCTCCAAGAATAGCCAGCGCTCTTCGCCGGGTTCGCCTTTCTCCGCCATTCGCGGGGCCCGGTTGGCGTTGGAAAGAAAGCGCGCATTTCCCCGCCCGCCGCGGCCTCCACGGGCCACTACTTCTCGCTGACCTGGAACCGTCAGGTCGGCGAGCACTGCGCCCGTCTCTGCATCCTTAACCACGGTACCGACCGGAACTCTGATGACGAGGTCCTCAGCGTTTGCTCCATGCATGTTGCTACCCCGGCCGTGCTCGCCGCGCTTGGCCTTGTAATGTGCGCGGTAGTGAAAATCCACCAGAGTGCGCAGGCCTTCATCGGCAACGAGGACCACGTCCCCGCCTTTGCCCCCATCACCGCCGTCGGGACCACCGCGCGGTACATACTTTTCTCGCCGAAAGCTTACGCAACCGTTTCCCCCGTCCCCCCCACGAACAAAGATCTTGGCGGTATCGTAAAACATTCTTCTACCTTGCCTCCATACGCTGTATAAGCCTAGGATTCCCTTTTAAGTTCAACTTTTCACCACCCACGGGCGGGCTGAAGCCGGCGCCTTTGCCCGGACCGGAAGGATGGTAACGGAAAGGCTCCCTTTTTCTTTACCTACCATAAGGCAGGCCGGAACTGTCCGTGCCAGTTCTTCAAAACGGTTAGAATGCATTAACAATTCATCAGCCACACCTGGAGCCACGATTTCCAGGACTTCCGTTCCACATTCCTCCCAACCTTTAACTACCACTTCTTTCTCTTTGCCTGCGACGGCTTCTCGCCCGATGGCATCAGTAATCTCCTTGAGAAGCGCCGCAAGATTGGGACCGTTTGCCTGTCGGAACAGGTCCGTTTTTAGATCCACCCTTAAGCGTATGCCGTTTTCTTCCAGTTGGTGGGCCCAGGCAAGCAGGGTCAAACCTGCTTCCGCCGGCAGGCGCAACGTAAGACTCCGCTCCAAGTCCAGCTCCCGGTTGGTTTGATCTATGTACTCCAGTATCCGTTCCGGTTTATTGAGCTGAGCCAAGGCGCTGATAACCTGCAAGTGATTCAGAAAATCGTGGCGCTGCCGCTTAAGAAGAGATATCACCTGGTGAGCCGTAGGCAAGAGCCGGCTATGACCGCCGCCGGCCCAGGCATGGCCGATAGCTGTACCGCCGGCAAAGCAAGAGCCGCAAAGGAGACTCCAGCGGTGTTGAGGTTCCGGCACTATACAGGCAGCCACCAGCAACGCCAAGGCGCCCAAGCCCAACATAACCTCTTTTTTGGCGCCGAACCCAACAAGCGGCAGCCGCACCTCAATCCCACCTGCCGTTTCTAGGTCTGAATATTCGCCTTATCTATTCGACAAGGTGGGGGAATTATCCTTTTCAAGGTGGAAAAAAAGGGCACCTAATGGGGTGCCCTTTCCTTCTATTTCGCTCCCACCGCCGGGCGCACGCTCACCTGCTTCCGCCCACCGGCTTTGGTCTCGAAGAACACGACGCCGTCTATCTTGGCAAAGAGGGTATCGTCCTTTCCTCTACCCACATTCTCGCCCGGATGGATCTTAGTGCCCCGCTGGCGCACCAAAATGCTGCCGGCGGTCACATACTGGCCCCCAAACCGTTTCACGCCCAGGCGCTGGGCATGGCTGTCGCGCCCGTTGCGCGAGCTGCCCACGCCTTTCTTATGCGCAAAAAGCTGCAGATCAAACCGTCTCACGCTCGCACCTCCTCTATTTTAATGCTTCGCGGGTACTCCCGTGCCATCGCCCGCAGCCCCAGCTCCATAGTAGCCAAAACGGCCTGCGCTTCACGCATCCTCTCTTCCGCCCCGCGCAGCCGGCAGTACAGGAAACCTTCCTTCACCCTTACCTCAGGGTTTAGAGCCAGATATTCCTCCAGACCCAGCAAGGCCGCCTGGGTCAGGGCCGATACGCCGGCGCAGACTATGTCCCGTCCGCGCGGCGCCCAGCCGGCATGCCCTTCGACGGTGAAGGCAGCCACGCCCCGGCCTTCGCGACAGCGTTCGATGCGTACCGTAATCATGGCTAGGCTTGGATGCCCTCGATTTGCACCTTGGTAAACGGCTGGCGATGTCCGTAACGGCGGCGGTAGTTGGATTTGGCCTTGTACTTAAACACCAGGATCTTCGGCCCTTTGCCCTGCTCGAGCACTTTAGCCGTGACACGGGCCCCCGGCACAAACGGGTTCCCAACCTTAACTTCGCCGTCTTTGCCGACGAGGAGCACCCGATCGAACTCCACCGTCTCGTCCGGGTTCTGAGGAAGCTTCTCGACGAAGATCACGTCTCCTTCCTGCACCCGGTACTGCTTGCCACCCGTCTCGATTACTGCGTACACTTTCCCACCTCCATACCCAGGCTCGCCGGAGAAGGCAGCCAAAGCTTTATGCCCGCTCCGTGCGGCAGACCCTTACGCCCCATTCTAGCATATGGCGGGATGAGCCGTCAACGCGTTACCTGGCACGGGCCAGCAGGCGGGCTTTGGCGTAAGTACGCGTGACCTTGGTGATCTCCACCCGCACCGTCTCTCCCACCAGCCGGGCACCGCCCTCGATGTCAATAACGAAGCCTTCCACCCGGGCAATACCGTCGCGCGGGTTGGAGAGGTGTTGTTCTGCCACCTTTACCTCCAGAATCTGGCCTTCACGCACAGGGAGAGCCGCAGCCAGCATTTCCTCCCGGGAGTTAAAAGGTTTTAGGGCAAAAGCCGTGCTGTGAAGCGCCTCAACACCGCGCACCAAGACAGGTATCTTCAGCTCGCGCTCCAGTTCTTCCAGGCCCGACCCGCCGGGGCCGATGAGCACCGCCGCCACGCTGGGGTGCACCTCTACCAAGAGGGCGGCCACCTTTTCACGGGTGAGGAGCCGCCGGATTTCCCGCCGTACTTTTAGGCTTACCGTTTCCTCCGAAGGGATCTTTCCCCGTCCTTCGCAGTACGGGCAGGATCTAAGAAAAACGCTGTCTAAAGCCCGCCGCACCTTTTTCCTGGTCATCTCCACAAGCCCCAGCTTGGTTAGCCCCAAGACATGCGCTTTTACCCGGTCGCGCTTGAGGTGTTCTTCCAGCGCCGCCAGTACCTGGGCCTGGGCGGCTGTGTCGCTCATATCGATGAAATCTATGACGATGATGCCACCTATGTTTCGCAGCCTAATCTGGCGGGCGATCTCCTCAGCCGCCTCAAGGTTCGTCTTAAGCACCGTCTCGGCCAGGGAAGTGGTGCCCACGTACTTCCCGGTGTTCACGTCAATCGCTGTTAAGGCTTCCGCCTGGTCGATGACAATATACCCCCCGCACTTGAGCCATACTTTGCGGCGAAAAGCCTTTTCCAGTTCGGCTTCCAGACCGTATAGCTGAAGGATATCTTCGCGCGAGTCAAAGTAAACCAGCCGGCCCTTAAGTTCCGGGCTCATAAGATCCAAAAGCTCAAGGGCACGCTCATACACTTCGTGATTGTCCACCACGAACCGGTCCACATCGGCAGTAAAAAGGTCGCGCATAATACGATATACGAGGTCGAGATCCCGGTAAACCATAGCCGGGGCGCTGGC
>JASKLG010000077.1 GCA_030153805.1 Bacillota bacterium
GACTTCCAGCCAGTGTTTTAATCTTTCCCCTGCAGATCTCTCCAACCCTTCGCCCATTAGTTTCATTCCATAGATGAAAAGACCTAGTCCGCCAAGGAGGGTAAACGCCATTTCAATGGACACCCAATCATCCCCTACTCCTTCCGAGCTCATAAGATATGGTTTCCCTATTACCGACAACATACCGTCAACTTTTTCGCCATGGCCACTGAGGATTCCTTTTCCTGAACCTATAGACATTCTTTCCGGCATTTTCAGGGAACTTGTTGACAAGTTGATATCTATCCAGTATGATGTTTCAAAAGCAATCCTTTAAGCCATTCCGGGAGAGTGGCAAGGAGACATATGGTTTGTACCATCCTGCCTCTTTGCCTGCCCGGTGACGAGGCAGTTTTCTTGTCCCTTTAAAGCGGTCCTGTGAGGCCGGAAAGGGTGATGGCGGAGCGATTGCCCTACGCTCCCTGGCCGGCTCGCGGCCAGGGAGCTTTTTTGACGTCCTGGGATCGTAAGAGGATATTCGGGTAAGGGACAATGCCCATCCTGGATGAGGGGAGGAAAAGCAGTGAAGGAGAGAAGCCTTGTTTCCCTGGACTCCTGGTCGCGGGAGGACATAGAAGAAGTCCTCAACCACGCCCGTGAACTGAAACGGCGGCTGGCCCAAGGCGAACGGTTCTCTTTCCTCGCCGGGAAGAACGTAACCCTGGCCTTCTACGAGCCGAGCACCCGCACGCGGGTATCCTTCGAGGAAGCGGCTCAGCTAGGAGGCGCGCGTACGCATACCGTGCTCGCCGCCACGAGCAGCGTGGCTAAAGGCGAAAGCTTGGTAGACACCGTACGTACGTTGGTCGCCGCAGGTGCCGACGCCCTGGTCCTGCGCCACCCTGCGGCAGGGGCGCCGGCGCTTGTAGCCCGGCACGTACCGGTGCCCGTAATTAATGCCGGCGATGGCGCTCACGCCCACCCGACCCAGGCCCTCCTCGATGCCTTCACCCTTTGGGAGAGGCTGGGTTCCCTCGATGGTTTAACAGTAACCATCATCGGGGACATCCGGTTCAGCCGGGTGGCCCGCTCCAACATCACTGCCTTTACGCGCTTGGGGGCGCGGGTGCGTGTGGCAGGCCCACCGACGCTCCTTCCGCCCGGCCTCGAGGCCCTCGGCGCGGAAGTTAGGGAAAACCTTGAGGAAGCGTTGCGCGGTACGGACGTGGTATACCTCCTCAGAATCCAAAAGGAACGCAGCTCCGCCGCCTACCTCCCGTCACTCGCCGAGTACTCTCGTTTCTGGGGGTTCAACGAAGAAAGGCTTGCCCTGGCCGGCCCGAAGGTCCTAGTGCTTCACCCCGGCCCGGCCAACATAGGCGTGGAAGTAAGTGCAGGTGTAGCGCGCTCACCGCAGGCGCTTTTTACTACCCAGGTGACCAACGGGGTAGTCGTGCGGCTGGCACTCCTACATCTCCTTCTAGGAGGAAACGATTATGCTTCTCGCTCTTAAAGGCGGTCGAGTGGTCGATCCCGCCGGCGGCGTCGACGAAGTGCGCACCCTGCTCGTTGAAAACGGAAGGATAGCGGCAGCCGGGCGAATAGAACCTCCTGCAGAAGCCCAGGTCATCGACATTTCCGGAAAACTGGTGCTCCCGGGCTTTTGGGATCTCGGCGCGCACGCGCGGCGGCTAAGCCCCGCCCGTTTGGCCCGGATCACCGCCACGGCAGCTCGAGGCGGGTTCACGGCCGTCACCGTTCTCCCGGATACCGATCCTCCTCTCGACAGCCCTCTTCTCCTCTACGGCCTGCGCGACCTGGCCAGAACGGTCACCCCGCTCAAATTGTGGCCGGTGGGAGCCATCACCCGGGGCCTGGGCGGCGCAGAGCTGGCGGACATTGGAAGCTTGGCCGACGCCGGGGCAGTCGCCGCTTCAGACGGCCACCGGCAGCTCACCAGTGCGCAGGTCCTGTATCTCGCCCTACAATATGCAGCTTATTTCCGCCTACCCCTTTTTCTGTACCCAGAAGACGCCTCTCTGGCGCAAGGCGGCGTAATGCGCGAAAGCCCGGAATCTACCCGCTTAGGCCTCCGCGGCATCCCGGCGGCCGCCGAGGAGATCGCCGTGGCTCGGGACCTTCTTCTCGCGAAGCACTCGGGGGGGCGCATACACTTCCTCGGCCTCTCCTCGGCAGGGAGCGTCAAACTACTCAGGCGCGCAAAAGAAGAAGGCATAGCCGCATCGGCCGCCGTCACCCCTCATCATCTTCTCCTTGCCGCGGCCGACATGCCGGACTACGACCCAAACTTCAAGGTCCGGCCGCCCCTGGGCACGGCGGAAGATAGGGAAGCACTCGTGGCCGCCCTCGCCGACGGCACCATAGAGGCGGTGACGAGTGATCATACGCCGGCGAGTCCTGAGGAAAAAGAGGTGGAGTTCGAACAGGCAGCGTGGGGAGCGAGCTCCCTCGCCATCCTGTTCCCCCTTCTCTACACCTACCTGGTCCTTCCGGGCAAGATAGCACTTAATACCCTTGTGGCCCGCCTTACCGGCGGACCGGCCCGCATCCTGGGCCGGAAAGAACCCACCCTCGCCCCCGGCTCGGCGGCCGACCTCACCGTGATCGACCCGGAAAAGGAGGAGGTAATCTCCGCGGCCGCCCTACCACCGGAAGAACGAAATACCCCCTTCGCCGGCCGGTGCATCCGGGGCCTACCGGTACTCACCATGGTAAACGGCCAAGTGGTGTTTGAGCGAAAAGGAGTTGAGGAGAATGCCTAAGCCTGGATACCTAGTTCTGGAAAATGGCCGCGTTTTCCCCGGGGTCCTCGTAGGACCAGACCGCGGAGTTATCGGCGAGGTGGTCTTCAACACGAGCATGACCGGCTATCAGGAAATCTTGACCGATCCTTCTTACGCCGGGCAGTTGGTAACCCTGACCTATCCCCTCATAGGCAATTACGGTACCAACCGGGAAGATATGGAATCCGGCGCCGTAGGGGCTGCGGCCCTGATTACGAGCGAGCTCTGCCTGCACCCTTCTAATTGGCGCGCTGAAAAAAGCCTGGCTGCCTTTCTCGCCGAACACGGAGTCCCCGCCTTGGTCGATGTCGACACGCGCGCCCTGACGCTCTGTCTGCGGGAAGCCGGCACCATGCGCGGGGGCATCACTTCAAAAGACCCAAAAGGCTTCCTGGAGCAGGTCAGGAGCCATCCTCTGCCGTCTTCTGAGGAACTCGTCGGGTGCGTAACGGCCCGCCAACGTTATACCTTAGGCACCGGGCAGATCCATGTCGTGGTCGTCGACTTTGGAGCCAAAAGAGGGATTTTGCGCGCGCTCGTCTCCCGCGGGGCACGGCTTACGGTTGTCCCGGCAGCAACCTCTGCCGAAGAAATCCTGGAGCTCAAGCCGGATGGCATTGTCCTTTCCAACGGCCCGGGAGATCCGGCCGAGCTTGTTACTGCAATCAAGACTGTGCGCTCGCTCGTCGGCCGGGCGCCTATCCTTGGTATCTGTCTGGGCCACCAGCTGCTGGCCCTCGCTCTGGGGGCGAAAACGTATAAGCTCAAGTTTGGGCACCGCGGCGCCAATCATCCCGTGCGCGAGCTGGTTACAGGGAGGGTTCACATCACTTCGCAGAATCATGGCTACGCAGTAGCCGCCGGGCTTCCTCCGCAACTGGCCATTAGCCACGTCAGCCTTCACGACGGCACGGTGGAAGGCCTGCGCTCCCTGTCATACCCGGCTCTTTCTGTACAGTTTCACCCGGAGGCCAGCCCCGGCCCAAAGGACACAGCTGGCATCTTCGATGAGTTTCTTGAACTCATTGCCGGCGAGAAAGGTGGTACCCTCTGTGCCTAAGAATCCGGAAATCCGCAAGGTGCTCGTCCTCGGCTCCGGCCCGGTCGTTATCGGCCAGGCGGCAGAGTTCGACTACTCCGGCTCGCAGGCCTGCCGGGCTTTGCGCGAAGAGGGAATTGAGGTTGTACTCGTGAACCCCAACCCGGCCACCATCATGACCGACCCGGAGGTGGGAGGCCGGGTGTACCTTGAGCCACTCCAGCCTGAGTTTGTGGCCGCCATCATAGCCAAAGAACGACCGGACGGCCTTCTCCCTACCCTGGGCGGACAAACCGGGCTAAATCTCGCCGTCGCGCTGGCCGAGCAAGGAGTGCTCGCTCATTACGGCGTGCGCCTTCTTGGAACACCGCTCCATACCATCCGCCGTGCCGAAGACCGGGAACTATTTAAGAAGACCATGCTGGAACTCGGCGAACCGGTGCCCGAAAGCCTCGCCGTATCGGACCTCGAGGCGGCCCGCTCTTTCGCCCTTCGGGTCGGTCTTCCACTGGTGGTACGCCCTGCCTTTACCCTCGGCGGCACAGGAGGCGGCATAGCCGGTACCATTGAGGAACTGGAAGAAGTGGTTGGGCGAGGTCTGACCGCCTCCCCGGTACACCAGGTGCTCCTCGAAAAGAGTCTCGGCGGCTGGAAAGAAATCGAATTCGAAGTCTTGCGCGACGGGGCAGACAACGCGGTAGCCGTTTGTGGCATGGAAAATCTTGACCCCATGGGCGTGCATACGGGCGACAGCATCGTCGTAGCCCCTACACAGACCCTCCGCAACGAAGAGTATCAGATGCTGCGTAAGGCAGCCCTCCGCATCATCCGCGCCCTAGGCATTGAGGGCGGGTGCAACATACAGTTCGCTCTTGACCCCGGGAGTTTATCCTATTACGTGATCGAGGTCAACCCGCGGGTAAGCCGTTCCAGCGCCCTCGCTTCCAAAGCCACCGGTTACCCTATCGCCAAGGTGGCGGCCAAGATCGCCCTCGGCTACACTTTACCTGAACTTACCAACTCCGTCACAGGCGTCACTTCTGCCGCCTTCGAACCCGCCCTGGACTACGTGGTAGTCAAGTTCCCCAGCTGGCCCTTCGACAAGTTCCCCCTGGCCGACCGCTACCTGGGAACGCAGATGAAGGCCACCGGCGAAGCCATGGCCCTTGCCCGCAGCTTCCCTGCCGCCCTCCTTAAAGCCGTGCGTTCCGCAGGGTTAAGGACGGCCGGGCTTGTCCTGCCTGCCCTGGCCGCTTGGAGCGAGGACGAGCTTAGAAGAGCGATCAGCCGGGCTACCGATCTTCGGATTTTTGCCCTGGACGAAGCCCTCCGGCGCGGGGTGTCGCCGGACACACTTAGAGAATGGTCTGGCATCGAGCCATGGTTTCTGGCCGAGCTTTCTCGGATTGCGGCAATGGAAAAGAAGCTAAGCACTGCCGACGGCGCCCTCACCATAGACCTGGTCAGGCAGGCCAAGCGCCTCGGCTTCAGTGACGCCGACATCGCTTACTTGAGCCACTCAGAGAAAGAGCAAGTTCTGAACCTCCGGCTTGAAGCCGGACTTAGGCCCGTCTTTAGGACTGTAGATACCTGCGCTGCCGAGTTTCCCGCCCGGACGCCGTACTACTACTCCGACTACGCCGGAAGCGAAGATGAGGCACCCCCTCTTCCTGAGCCTACGGCCGTTGTGCTGGGCGCCGGTCCTATACGCATCGGGCAGGGTATTGAGTTCGACTACTCGAGCGTAAAGGCAGTTGAAGCTCTACGCGAGGAAGGCTTTAAGAGCATCATCATCAATAACAACCCGGAGACCGTTTCCACCGACTGCGACGTTTCGGACCGCCTGTACTTTGAACCGCTTACCCCAGAAGACGTAATAAACGTGCTGGCAAAAGAAAAGCCTGCTGCCGTCCTCACTCAGTTCGGCGGCCAGACCAGCATCAAACTGGGAGCTACCTTGGCCAAAGAGGGCTACCCGCTTTTGGGAAGCGATCAGGAGACCATCGATCTGGCCGAAGACCGCCGGCGCTTCCGCGCTCTCCTCGCCGAGCTCGGCATCCCCCAGCCGGCCGGGGGCACGGCCCGTACGCCGGACGAAGCAGTTGCCGTAGCCGCCGCCCTAGGCTACCCTCTTCTCCTCAGGCCGTCGTACGTACTGGGGGGACAGGCCATGCAGATAATCGAGAGCGAAGAAGAACTGGAGACGTATGCCCGCTGGGCTTTTGCCGCCTCGCCGGGGGATCCGGTCCTTATCGACCGTTACCTACCCGGTATTGAACTCGAAGTGGATGCGGTAACCGACGGCACGGACGTTCTCATTCCGGGCATCCTGCAGCATATTGAACGGGCCGGTGTTCACTCCGGTGACAGCATCGCCGTTTACCCTGCCCCCGGCCTTTCCGCTGCCCAGGTAGCAACCGTACTCAGGTACACCGAGCTCCTCAGCCAGGGGCTCCACGCCCGGGGACTTCTCAACGTGCAGTTTGTGCTTCATGAAGGATGTATCTACGTGATTGAAGCAAACCCCCGCGCCAGCCGAACCGTGCCGTTTTTGAGCAAGGTAACCGGCATCCCACTGGTTAAGTTGGCCGTTCAGGTGTCCTTGGGGCGGCGCCTTTCGGAACTCGGTTACGGCACCGGAATTGTACCGGCGAAGCCGCATGTGGCCGTGAAGCTGCCCGTTTTCTCCACGCATAAGCTGCCCGGGGTCGAAGTAGCGCTGGGCCCGGAAATGCGCTCGACTGGAGAAGTGCTCGGCATGGGGCCCGACCTCCCCACCGCCCTCTGGCGCGGCTTTCTCGCTGCCGGTCTGAGGTTGCCCCGTACGGGCACCGTGCTGGCGAGCGTTGCCGACCGGGACAAAGAGGAAGCTCTGCCCCATCTCGCCGACCTGGCCAAACGAGGCTTTCGCCTGTTGGCGACCGAGGGCACGGCTAACTTCTTGGCGAAGCATGGAATAAGCGCACACAAGGTGCTCAAGATTCGGCAGGGTACCCCGAACCTCCTCAGCCATCTTCGCCGAGGCGAGGTGGACCTTGTGGTAAATACAATCACCCAAGGCCAAGACGCCAGAAGGGACGGCTTTCTCATCCGCCGGGCGGCCATCGAAAGCGGGGTACCATGCTTCACTTCTTTGGACACCCTGCGCGCTTATATCTTGGCCCTCGATGCAGCGCCCCCTCCTTTGCCGGACGTCTCAGCTCTAAACGATTACCTTGCAGCAGTCTAG
>JASKLG010000078.1 GCA_030153805.1 Bacillota bacterium
ACCATAGCCTGGCCTTTTTGATTTTTTACCAGCCCCTCGGCTTTAACCATCGAAATCACCTCAGAAAAAATGCCAGAGCAGTGCCGGCCGCAATTGCCACACCGTAGGGAAAAGTTTGCGCTGAACTAGTGTAAATGGTGTCGAGATAGTTGATCCGCGGCATAAAGCCAAAGAAGGAAAGTAGAGTATAGATCGCAGCTTTAAGCCGTGCCCAAAAACCTTTGCTCCTCATCATTATGGCTATGGAGATAAATCCTCCGATGATGGCCGCATATAGGAATGCCGACCAAACGAAGTCGGGGCCTTTAAAGGCTCCCACAACTCCCAGGAGTTTGACATCTCCTGCCCCCATTCCGCCCAAGATGAAGGGCACCAGGAGAAGCGCGATACCTAGCACCATGCCCTTTATTCCGTTAAACCCTCCGGCAAGACCCCCCGAGTAAAAACTGCTTACAAGGCCTATGGCGGCGGCGGGGAAGAGCACGGCGTTGTAAATCTTCTTCGATTTCAAGTCCGTGTACGCGCAAACAGCTACAACCAAGACAAGGAGGTAATCGGCAATTGCCATACAACCAGCTCTTTCCATAAAAGCGTTGTTGTTAAAGTGGCCCTACTCTTAAGTAGGGCCGAGCACATGATGGCGATAAACATTTGGTTTCTAGGCCTTATCGAATCATCAGTTGCTAGGAGGAGCCTGTCCCTTTAGGCCGTTTATCACATCATTGAATTTGCTATTTATACCCTGTCCCAAAGTTATTAACGCTCCAATCACCACCACTGCCACCAGCGCCAGTATGAGCCCGTATTCGGCCATTCCCTGGCCTTCCTCGCCGGCTAGGAGTCTTCTCAGGTGTTCCAACATTTTTCTCCTCCTCCCGTGTTTTTGTGCTTTCAGTCCCTCGCCTACCTTTGAGTCCATAATAGCATTTGGGACAAGTTTCCTCATGGTTCACTTGTCCAGACTTTTTGCCATAGATGCCCGGCACCCGGACAGGATATTTGTCCCAGAATGTCCCAAGAAACTCGGGCAGCAAAGAAAAAAGAAGGGCCTCGCCCTTGTCAACTTGGCGAGATCCCTCGGGGCCAAAAAGTTTAGCCGCCGGCGACCAGAGGAAAGATGGACACGGTATCGCCCGGTGCAAGCTTGGTTTTCAGTCCGTCCGGCAGGTGGGCCAGGTGGCGACCGTTGAGGATCAGGATGACTTCGCGGCTGAGGCCTTGAGGTCCGTAGACGGCACGCTCAAAATCGCGGCCGTAGCGGGCCGCCAGCTCGCGGAGGAGTTCCTCCAGCGAGCCGGCGGCCACTTCTGTTTCTTTGGTGTGAGTCAGCTCGCGGATCCCGGCGAAGAAGAGAACCCGAACCATGCCCTACGCCAGCCCCAGGCTGACGAGTTTCTCGGTGGTCGGCACGCCTTCGGGCGTCCAGCCCCGCACTTCGTAGTACTTGGGCAGCATTTCCGGAAGCTTAGAGACTTTCCCTTTCGCCGGCCCGCTTTCCACCGGCTCATTAAGGAGGCGCGGCGGAAGAGTGTCGTCCGCGGCGGTGAGCCCGGCGGCCAGGTTGAAGAGCCGCTCCAGGTTCCAGATACGGTCGCCACAGGTCAGTAAATCTTCCGCACTGTATTCAACGCCCGTGGCGGCACTCATCATGGCGGCAATCTCCGGCGCACCAATGGCAAAGGAGGTAAAGAGGCAAATCCCGCTGGAGTCTAAGGCCGCGGTGAGGTCCTGGAAGGTCTTGAGCCAGGCCGGTTTGTCGGCGGTGCTGTCCGGATCCAGCTTTTCGGGAATGCCGAGAATCTCAGGAGAAGTAAGGTAACCGCGCACATGGCAGCCGCCGCGGTTGGAGGTGGCGTACTCCAGACCCATCCCCTGAAGCACCCGCCCGTCGTAAGCCGGCATTTCCTGCTTTTTGACGGACATGGAGAACTCGGGGTGCCCGTATTTCTCGGCCAGGCGGTACGAGCCGAGGGCCAGTTCGGCGCCGAAGCCGCGTTTATAGCCCGTGTCCTCCGTGAGTTTCACTATGGCCTCGGCGTTGCCGAAATGAAGCGGCAGACCCACGGCGGCCTCGTCGAGAATGCCGTTCTCATATAGATCCATGGCGCAGGCAATGGTACTGCCCATGGTAATGGGGTCTAGTCCCAGTTCGTTGCAGAGGAAGTTGGCCTTGCAGATGGCATCGAAGTTATCGACGCCGCACTGGGCCCCGAGCGCCCAAGTGGCCTCATATTCAGGACCCTCACCGGCGCCGGCAAAGGGACCGGACGGCACGGCCGTCACCCGGCCACAGGCAATGGTGCAGGCAAAGCAGGCCTTCTTGCGCACCAGGCGGGTGGCGGTGTGGGTCTCGCCGCTAATCTTGTCCGCGGTCTCAAAGTAACCGGTATGGAAGTTTCTCGTCGGCAGCCCGCCCACCTGGTTGAGAACGTTAATAAGAACGTTGGTACCGTAAGTCGGCAGCCCGCCAGAGGTTACCGGATGGGTCATGAGTTTGGCGCGCGCATCGAGAACGGCCTCGCGGAAGGCCTGTTTATCGGCCACCTTCACGCTGCCCGTACCCCGTACAACTACGGCTTTAAGGTTCTTGGAACCCATCACCGCTCCTACGCCGGTACGGCCGGCAGCGCGGTGCTTGTCGTTGATCACTCCGGCAAAAAGCACCAGATTCTCCCCTGCCGGGCCGATGCAGGCCACTTTGGCCTCCGGATCCGTTTCGGCGAGAAGGGTATCCGTGGTTTCGCTGACGACCTTGCCCCACAGGTGCTCGGCAGAGCGTAGTTCCACGCGGTCGTTGTTAATCCAGAGGTATACCGGGCGAGGGGCACGCCCTTCGATGATTACGGCGTCATATCCGGCGTACTTAAGCTCCGGTCCGAAATAGCCGCCGGAGTTGGAAGCGGCAATGGTGCCCGTCAGCGGTCCTTTGGTAACCACATTGTAGCGTCCGCCCGAGGGGGCCAAAGTTCCAGTAAGGGGGCCGGTAACAAAGAGGAGTTTGTTTGCCGGGCTCAGCGGATCCACTTTCGGGTCGATTTCGTCGCTTAGGATCTTGCTGCCCAAACCACGGGCGCCGATGAATTTGCGGGCCAGCTCCGGGCACAGGGACTCGGTCGTTATACTCCCACTCGTGAGGTTTACGCGCAGGACCTTCCCTACCCAGCCGTACATTATGCCCGCACCTCCTCTATGAGTTTGGCGAACTTGGCCGAGTAGGCCTTTTTACGGCCGAGGGTAACTGTGTCGGCCGGTAAGAACTCGATAGCCTTCTCCGGGCAGAATGCCACGCACTGGGGATCGCCTTGGCAGTAGTCACACTTTACCGCCTGCTTCGCCGCCGGGCTGTAGGTGATGTTGCCGAAGGGACAGGCCACCACGCACATGCGGCAGCCAATGCACTTTTCTCCGTTCACGGAAACGAGCCCCGTCGCTTCATCCTTGCTAATGGCTCCTACTTTACATACCTTCAGGCAGGACGGCTCATCGCACTGCAGGCAGGTCAGCGGGACGGCAATACCCGCCTCGAAGCGCAGCACGGAAATGCGGGCAGCAGCCGGCCGGAATTCACCCTCGTGATGGAGAGAGCAGGCCAGCTCACAGCTACCGCAGCCGGTACAGCGCTCGGGACTGATAAGCAGGACGTTACTCACGGTTTCCCCTCCTCTTGGCAGATTTTTTGATGAATGATTGTACCAGTCTCCTCCTTACAAGTCCCACCTCCTTCGGCTGGCCAGTCGGCATGGATATCAACAGGGGCCTCCGGGACCGAACGCCCGCCCGATGAGCGCGGCCTCAGTTCCCCGGCGACAACGGGGACAAAGCTTTTCTTCCAAGATAGAGCCCGGAAGCTCCCGCGCTGCCCAGCGCAGCTGTTCCTCGGTGGCAAAAGCCTCACCGCAGCGTTCGCAGCGTACTAAAGCAAAGTCGCGCCCCCAAATGCGGCGCCACTCGGCCGTCTCTTCCACCTTAATGGCGCCGGTAGGACAGACGGCGGCACAGGCGCCGCAGCCCACGCAGGCTTCAGGCGGCTCATCAAAAGGCGGGCCCACTTTCTTTTCTCGCCCCCGCCAGGCCGTGCCGATGGCATTCGTGCCCACAATAGCGCAGGCGCGGACGCAGCGCAGGCAAAGAACGCATTCCTCCGGTTCTGTTTCCAGCCGTGCGTTTGCCCTCACCCCGTAACGGGTGGCCAGGTCGGTCACGGCCTTAACTTGCGGGTGGCGCGCCAGAAGCAGTGTAAGGAGATAGCGGCGTGCCGCCTGCACCCGCGGGCTTTCGGTGAGCACTTCTATCGGCTTTTCTACCGGATACAGGCAGGAAGCCACGAGAAAGTTACGCCTTTTCTCCCACACCTCCACCATACACAAGCGGCAGCCTCCCAGCGGTAGAAGCCCCGGGTGGTCGCAGAGGGTGGGAATGAAGTAACCTGCATTCTTAAGAATGTCTAGGAGCCGAGCGCCGGGCATAGCCGGTACCTCCCGGCCGTTTACTTTGAGCAGGATCTTAGTTTGCATCTTTTCGGCCTCGCTTTGTAAAAGGTTTCACTCGGAACCGGACGGAGCAACCGAGCGCCGCACCACTTTGATGGCAGAAAACCGGCAGGCGTCGTAGCAGGCGCCGCAGCGGGTGCAGGTAGCTTCATTTAGAAAATACGGCTGCCCTCTCTCCCCGCCGATGCTCCCTGTGGGGCAGGCGCGCGCGCAGGCGCCACAGCTCCGGCAAACTTCCGGATCTATCCAGTAGGCGAAGAGGGCGCGGCACACGCCGGCACGGCAGAAGCCGGCCAGGTGTTCTTCGTACTCCTCCCGGAAGTAACGCAAAGTAGAAAGGACAGGATTGGCGGCCGTTTTGCCCAACCCGCAGAGCGCGGTCTCTTTCAGGCCCAGCGAAAGCTCCTCGATGAGCTCAATGTCCCCATCCCGGCCACGGCCCTCGGTAAGGTCGGTTAAAAGGCGCAAGAGTCGGGGTATCCCCTCCCGGCAGGGCAGGCACTTGCCGCACGATTCTTCGGCCAGGAACTTGAGGAAATACCGGGCCACATCCACCATGCAGGTGCGTTCGTCCATTACGATGAGCCCGCCCGAACCCATCATGGAGCCGGCCTCGGTCAGGCACTCGAAGTCTACGGGGAGATCCAGGAGGTCGGCCGGAATGCAGCCCCCAGAAGGGCCGCCGGTTTGTACCGCTTTTACCCGGCGGTCGTTCAGCACCCCGCCGCCGATGTCGTAGATGATCTCGCGCAGGGTGGTGCCCATGGGCACTTCCACCAGCCCGGTATTCTTTACTTTACCTACCAGGGAAAACACCTTGGTACCGCGGCTTTTTTCCGTGCCCAGGCTGGCAAACCATTGCCAGCCGCGGTTGATGATTTCCGGGACATTTGCCCAGGTTTCTACATTGTTCAGCACTGTAGGCTGCTCATAAAGGCCCTTTTCCGTAGCGTGGATGTATTTGGCCCGCGGCTCGCCCGGCCGCCCTTCAAGCGAGGCCATGAGGGCCGTAGACTCCCCGCAGACGAAAGCACCACCACCCTGGTTCACGCTTATGTCAAAGTTAAAACCGCTCCCCAGAATGTTTTCCCCGAGGAGGCCCAGCTCCCGCGCCTGAGCGAGCGCCCGGGTAAGATGTTTTACGGCCAGCGGGTACTCGGCACGCACGTAGATAAAGCCCTCGCCGGCGCCCACGGCGTAGGCGCCAATGATCATTCCTTCGATTACGCTGTGCGGGTCGCCTTCCATGATGCTCCGGTCCATGAACGCCCCCGGATCGCCTTCGTCGCCGTTGGCGATGACGTAGCGCACCTCCCCGGGCGCCCGCCGGCAGGTTTCCCATTTCACTCCGGTGGGAAACCCGCCGCCGCCCCGCCCGCGCAGGCCGGAAAGCTTAATCGTTTCGATGACTTCTTCCGGCGTCATGCCTGTCAGGACTTTGGCCAGGGCGCTGTAGCCGCCGGCGGCGATGTAATCGTCGATGCTCTCCGGGTCGATGCGCCCGTTGTGCCGGAGGGCCACGCGGTATTGCTTTTTGTAAAAAGGTATCTCGTCGGCATTGGGGATGGCCTGCTTGGTATTCGGATCGTGGTAGAGCAGGCGGGGAACCAGCCGGCCCGCTACCACCGTTTCCTTGAGGATGGCGGCGGCATCGTCCGGCTTCACCCGCTGGTAGAGGATGTTCCCCGGCTGCACGATGACGATCGGCCCGCGCTCACAGTAGCCGTGGCAGCCGGACGTCTTTAACCTAAGGCCGATTCCGACCGCCAAGCCCCGGGCAGCCGCTTCCTCTTTCAGCGCCTCTAATACCTTAAGGCTCCCATTGGCCCGGCAGCCAGTGCCGCCGCACACCCAAACGGCCGGGCGGCCCTCGCTAATCGCCGCCGAGAGGCGCTCGCGGTAACGGGCCAGCTCTTCGACGCTATTTAGCCGCATGTTTACACTTCCCTGAGCAGTTTTTCTACTTTTTCCGGCGTCATCTGGCCGTAGGTCTCCTCACCGATTACCACCACCGGCGCCAGGGCGCAGGCTCCCAGGCAGTTTACCGTCTCCAGGGTGAAGCGCCCGTCGGGTGTGGTCTCCCCCGGTTTAATGCCCAGGATCTCTTCGAGGCGTTCCAGTACCGCCGGGCTGCCGCGGAGGTGACAGGCGGTGCCAAGGCAGGTGCGGATCACCCGCTCCCCGCGGGGTTTGAGCGTCAGCGCCTTGTAGAAGGTGGCCACGCTGTAGACCCTGCTCTCGGGCACTTCGAGGTAACGGGCGACTTCCTTGAGGGCGGCCTGCGGCAGGTAGTGGTAGGTTTCCTGAAGGTCGAGAAGGATCGCCAAAAGTTCCCCGGGCCGGCGCGGGTGCCGCGCGAGGATCTCGGCCACTTCGGCCCGTCGGGTTTCCGCTGGAATCATGCCGTCACTTCCTCTAATGGTTTAACAAAGTAAAAGGTACCCCTTCTGCCGAAAGAGGAGTACCTTCCTTTGCAAAACGGCAGGCCAAGGGATTGCTCCCCGACCCTAACGTTTGCC
>JASKLG010000022.1 GCA_030153805.1 Bacillota bacterium
CTTATTAGGACCGTTCCATTCCCTTGAAAGGAGGTGAGAAAATGGCAGCCAACAACCCGGGCCTCCTGATTAACCCCAAGAGCGGTATTCCCCTTTACGTGCAACTTAAAAGCCAGATAAAACATTTTATCAGCGCCGGTGTGTGGGAGCCCGGTTTGAAGCTGCCGACGGAAAGGGAACTCGCAGAGACATTGGGAGTCAGCCGGAACACAGTTAGTACAGCATACAAAGAACTAGAGGCCGAAGGTTTTCTCGTGTCGCTCCAGGGCCGAGGGACCTTCGTTGCCGGAGAAAACCCCGACAAGAAAAAGACGAGCCGTAAGGAACGCCTACTGAGAATTATTGACTTGGCGCTGGAAGAAGCTGCCGAGCTAGGTTTTAACCCGGACGACTTTCTGGCGTTTGCGGTGAGCCGTGCCCGGGAACAAAAGGAGCTTCTGAGTACATTACGCCTGGCTTTTGTTGCTCCCGCCAGCGAAGAAGCTGTGTATTTTAAGGAGGAACTTCTTTCCGAAGCCGGGGTTCAAGTTTTATCGTGTTCTCTGGCTGAGGTGCGAGAGCGGCCTGATGAGGCACGCCGTCGCTGCCGGGGGGTCGATCTAATCGTTACTACCCTAGGCGAGGTAGAAGAAGTAGAACGGCTGCTTAGGCCCGCAGGTAAGCCGGTAGTAGGAGTTTCTCTTGAGTTAGAATTAGGCACCATCGTGCGGATCGCCCGCATGCCTACGGGAAGCACGTTACTTCTACTGTGCAGCGAAGAGGTGTTTGGAGAAAGGGTGAAGGACTCCCTGCAGAACGCCGGGATAAGCGGCATCAGGGTGCAAGTCAGCACCGACAAGGGTGAGGGCTTCAAGAACCTTATCGATGAAGCTGATGCCGTTGCTGTGTCCATCGACCGCTTAGTAGAAGTAAAAAAACTTACGACCAGAGAAGTAATACCGCTTCGGTACCGGCTGGATGCCGGTTCACTGAATATGCTGCGGTGTCTGCTTCTGGATCTTAAGAAACGAGACCGGTAGCTTGTAGTAAACGAGGTGAAACTAATGGAAAAAGTGCCGGGAATAGTTACCGTGAACGAAAAGTGGTGTAAAGGATGCGGTATCTGCATCGCCTTCTGCCCGGCCAAGGTTTTCACGGCGCGGGAAGACGGGAAACCGGTAGTTACGAACCCGGATGCTTGCACCCGTTGTGGCCTGTGTGAGCTAAGGTGTCCCGACTTTGCCATAAGTTTAGGAGGTAAGAGCCATGGCGAATGACCGGCGTGCCCAGCTCCTCTCCGGCAATGAGGCCTGCGTACGCGGCGCCCTGGCGGCAGGTGTACGTTTCTTTGCCGGATATCCCATAACTCCTTCGACGGAAATTGCCGAAGGCCTCGCAGCAGCCCTACCTAAAGTTGGCGGGACGTTTATCCAAATGGAAGACGAGATTGCCAGTATGGGCGCCGTCATCGGTGCGTCGGTGGCGGGTGCTAAGGCGATGACGGCTACGTCAGGACCCGGGTTTTCTTTGAAACAAGAGAACATCGGCTTTGCCGCCATGGCAGAGGTGCCCTGCGTGATCGTCGATGTACAGCGGTATGGGCCGAGTACCGGGCTTCCGACCTCACCGGCCCAGGGCGACATCATGCAGGCTCGTTGGGGAACGCACGGCGACCATCCGGTAATTGCCCTTATGCCCTCTTCAGTGCGCGAAACGTTCGATCTAACCGTTGAAGCCTTTAACTTGGCGGAAGAGTTGAGGACACCTGTGATACTGCTTTTGGACGAGATTGTGGGGCACATGAGGGAACGGGTGGAGCTTCCGCCGGACGAAGAGGTACACGTTGTAAACAGAACTAAGCCGGTTGAGGGCCCGGAGACTTTTCAGCCCTATAAACCCGGCCCCAATCTTGTTCCTCCCATGCCCGCTTTTGGAGACGGTTATCACTTCCACGTTACCGGCCTGGCCCACGACGAGAGTGGGTTTCCCACCGGCCGCGGCCAGGACGCCGATCGCCTGGTCCGGCGGCTGCACGCGAAGATCGAAAACCGTCAGCCGGAACTGGCGCGGGCAGAGGAGTGGCAACTTGAAGATGCCCAGATAGTGGTAGTGGCTGCCGGTTCTGTAGCACGTTCGGCACGGGCGGCGGTACGTGAGGCCAGAGAGCGGGGCATTAAAGCCGGGTTGCTCCGCCCGATTACGGCCTGGCCTTTCCCGGAGAAGGCGGTAAGGGAAGCTGCGCGCCGGGCGGCGCCCATGATTGTGGCCGAGCTCAACCTTGGCCAAATTGTGCGGGAAGTGGAACGCGTGAGCTGTGGTGAGACAAAAATAGTTCCTCTAAACAGGCTAGATGCCGAGCTCATCACCCCCGCAGAAATCCTCGAGCGGATTCAGGAGGTGGCGGCCCATGTCGGTTGAAGAACTTCTAGAGCGTTATACGCGCCGCGACAAGCTGCCGCACATTTGGTGTCCAGGTTGCGGCAACGGGATTATTATGGGGGCGGTCATTCGGGCTTTAGATCAGGCTGGGGTAGATCAAAAAAAGACGGTGATCGTATCCGGTATCGGTTGCTCTTCCCGGGCGCCCGGGTATATGAAGTTCGACACCCTGCATACTACCCATGGTCGTGCCCTGGCATATGCGACCGGCGTTAAGCTTGCCCGGCCCGAGCTCAAGGTCGTGGTGCTTACTGGAGACGGCGACTGCGCCGCCATCGGTGGGAACCACTTAATTCATGCTGCCCGCAGAAACATCGACCTTACCGTTGTGGTTTTCAATAACGACATTTACGGCATGACCGGCGGGCAATACTCTCCACTTACTCCCCAAGGAAGTTATGCTACAACGGCTCCGTACGGCACGGTAGACCGCAACTTCGACCTTTGTGAACTGGTCAAGGCCGCCGGCGGCACTTACGTGGCGCGGGGTACCACGTACCACACTCGTATGCTGATCGACCTTATCAGTGCAGGGTTAGGGCACAAGGGTTTCTCCTTTATCGAAGTAGTGAGCCAGTGCCCGATGTATTACGGACGCAAGAATAAACTCACTTCTGCCGTTGCCATGCTTGAATGGCAAAAGGAACATGCTGTTCCGGTGAAGGCGGCAGCTAAACTTACGCCGGAGCAACTGAAAGGTAAGTTTGTGATCGGGGAACTCCATCGCCAGGAGGCGCCCGAGTACACGGAGGTCTACGCAAATCTAGTTGCCAGGGCCAGGGGGGAGGAAAAGTGACAACGATAGAAGTGCGCCTGAGCGGTTTTGGTGGCCAGGGCTTGATCACGGCCGGCATCATCCTCGCGGAGGCGGCTATTTTGGACGGGAAAAACGCCGTCCAGAGCCAATCCTATGGCCCTGAGGCCCGCGGCGGTGCGAGCAAGGCAGAGGTCATTATCAGCGACGGAGATATTGACTACCCTAAAGTAGGAGAGGCCGATGTATTCCTGGCCATGAGCCAGGCAGCTTGTGATAAATATGCTAAGGCGCTTCGCCCGAGCGGCATCCTTATTGTTGATACGGATCATGTAAAGAACGTACCGGCCTTTTCCGGCAAGACCTACTCCGTTCCCATTACGCAAATCGCCGTGCGGGAAACGGGCAGGGAAATAGTGGCCAATATTGTCGCTCTGGGAGTGCTCGTCGGGCTTACCGGGCTCGTAAGCCGGGAGGCTTTGGAGACGGCGGTGTTAGACCGAGTACCTCCAAAAACGAAAGACCTGAACAAACAGGCCTTGGCAGCCGGGTTTGCTGCAGCAGAAGAAATTCTGGGTAAGGAGGGTGAGTAACAATGGCTGAGGAGAAAGACTTGCGCAAGGCCAAAGAGGCGTGGGAGCAGGGCACGCTGGCTAAAGTTACGGCCCGCTTCCCGGAAAGAAAGGCCGAGTTTACCACACTCTCCGGCATGCCGGTGGAGCGGCTCTACACACCCCTTGATACTGCCGAACTGGACTACGAGCGCGACCTGGGCTTTCCGGGACAGTATCCTTATACGCGCGGGGTTCAGCCCACCATGTACCGTGGGCGCCTGTGGACTATGCGCCAGTATGCCGGCTTCGGCACGGCCGAAGAGTCTAACGAGCGGTATAAATACCTGCTTGAGCAGGGCCAAACTGGTCTTTCGGTTGCCTTTGACCTCCCTACCCAGATCGGTTATGATTCGGATCACCCGTTGGCCCAGGGTGAGGTAGGTAAGGTAGGGGTGGCTATTGACTCCCTGGCCGATATGGAAACGCTCTTTGCCGGTATTCCCTTGGACAAGGTAAGTACTTCCATGACTATCAATGCCCCGGCGGCGGTACTCTTGGCCATGTATATTGCCGTGGCCGAAAAACAGGGAGTGCCTTCGCGCAAGCTTTCCGGCACCATTCAAAACGACATTCTTAAAGAGTATGCCGCCCGCGGTACCTACATCTTCCCGCCGAAACCCAGCATGCGGCTAATTACTGACATCTTTGCTTACTGTTCCCAAAACCTGCCGGAGTGGAACACCATCTCCATTAGCGGCTATCACATCCGGGAGGCCGGTTGTACCGCAGTTCAGGAAGTGGCCTTCACCTTGGCCAACGGTATTGCCTATGTAGAGGCGGCCATTCGGGCCGGACTTAACGTAGACTCCTTTGCTCCGCGCCTTTCCTTCTTCTTCAATGCTCAAATGGACCTCCTAGAAGAAGTGGCCAAATTCCGGGCGGCGCGCCGTCTCTGGGCCCGCATTATGAAAGAACGTTTCGGTGCCAAGGACCCGCGCTCGATGATGCTGCGCTTCCACACGCAAACGGCAGGTTGTGCGCTTACTGCGCAGCAGCCGGATAACAACATCATCCGCGTTACCATTCAGGCTCTGGCGGCGGTGTTGGGAGGCACGCAGTCGCTGCATACCAACTCCCGGGACGAAGCCCTTTCGCTGCCTACAGAAGAGTCGGTGCGCATTGCGCTCCGAACCCAGCAGATTATCGCCTACGAAAGCGGAGTAACCAACACCATCGATCCGCTGGCCGGTTCGTATGCTGTCGAAAGCATGACCAACCGCATTGAGAAGGAAGCACAGGCGTATCTGGAGAGAATCGATAAGCTGGGAGGCGCTGTAGCTGCCATTGAACAGGGCTTTATCCAGCGAGAAATCCAAGAAAGCGCCTACGCTTACCAGAGGGCGGTAGAATCCGGAGAGCGGATTGTGGTCGGCGTTAACAAGTTCCAGGTGGAGAATGAGCAGCCGCCAGAAATCCACAAGGTCGATCCGGAAGTGGAGCGTCGCCAGTGCGCTAAACTTAACGAGCTGCGGGCCAACCGGGACAACGGCAAGGTAAGCCAGGTATTGGCCGAGTTGCGGGAAGCGGCCAAAGGAGATGACAACCTTATGCCCTATATTTTGGAGAGCGTTCGGGCGTATGCTACGCTTGGCGAAATTTGCGGCGTTCTGCGCGAGGTATTCGGTGAATACCAGCCCGCGGTGATCTTCTAGGAGGTGTGGGTATGGAACGGCCGATCAGGGTTTTAGTTGCCAAACCGGGCTTGGATGGGCATGACCGGGGTGCCAAAGTATTGGCGCGCGCTCTGCGCGATGCCGGTATGGAAGTTATCTACACAGGGCTCAGGCAGACTCCGGAGCAAATTGTTGAGGCAGCGCTACAGGAAGACGTGGATGTCATCGGCCTCTCCTGCCTGTCTGGGGCTCACAATCACCTCTTCCCGCGGGTTACCCAGCTGCTGAAGGAAAAACAGGCTGAGGACATCCTGGTATTGGGCGGTGGCATTATTCCGGAAGAAGATATTCCCGGCCTGCTTGCAGCCGGTATCAGCGCGGTCTTTACCCCCGGGACTCCTACCTCGGCGGTGATCGACTACATCAAGGAGCATGTGAAGCGGTGATCACAGAGAAAGAACCAATGAAGCCAACTGACTGGGCCGAACGCGTGGCCAGCGGCGACCGCCGCGCCCTGGCCCGCGTCATCAGTTTCCTGGAAAACGATGACCGGCAGGGCGTGGAGGTCCTCAAAGAGCTCTATTCCCGTACCGGACGGGCCCACGTCATCGGCATCACCGGCCCTCCGGGAGCCGGTAAGAGCAGCTTGCTGGACAAAATCATCGGCGAACTGCGTTCCCAAGGTAAAACCGTGGGTGTGGTCGCCGTGGATCCAACCAGCCCGTTTAGCGGTGGAGCCATCTTAGGGGATAGGGTACGCATGCAGGGCTGGACGGGAGATGCCGGTGTTTATATCCGTAGCATGGGTACCCGGGGAAGCTTAGGCGGCCTGGCACGGGCTACTTACGGCACCATTCAGCTGCTGGATGCAGCCGGATTCGACTATGTGCTTGTGGAAACCGTCGGTGTTGGGCAGTCCGAGGTAGATATCGTGCGCGTAGCGGATACGGTGGTAGTTGTAACGGTTCCCGGGCTGGGAGACGATATCCAGATCAACAAGGCCGGCATTACCGAAATCGGCGATGTTTTTGCCGTCAACAAAGCCGACCTACCCGGGAGCGAGCGGGTAGCAACCGAGCTTGAGCTTATGCTGGACTTAGGAAACCACCAAATCTGGCGGCCGCCGGTGGTGCTTACCGTTGCTGCGACCGGACAGGGCGTTTCTGAATTGGTCCGGGCAGCCCAGGATCATTACACAACGCTCCAAAAAGAGGGTAAACTGGCAGAACGCCGGCTGGCACGGGAAAAAGAAGCCCTTCTCTTAAGGCTGGTTGAACGCGTACGCCGGGAGATCTTGTCCATCTGGGCACAAAAGGAGCTGAGCGAACTATGGGCGGCCCTTTCTGCCCGGCGCCTCGACCCTTATACCCTGGAGGAAAATGTATATAAGGCCTGGAAAGGGGCGAAGGACGAATGATTAAGAAGGTCGACCATATTGGGATTGCCGTGGCAAACCTCAAAGAAGCACTGAAGTTTTACGAGGAAACCCTCGGAATTAAGTGCACCGGTGTGGAAGAAGTGGCGGAGCAAAAGGTCCGCACGGCCTTTCTCCCCGTCGGAGATACCGAGATCGAACTTCTCGAGTCCACCGACCCGGCCGGCACGATAGCTCGTTTCATTGAGAAGCGCGGTGAAGGTATCCACCATATTGCGCTCAGAGTGGATGGCATCGAAGCCGCTCTAGAGAAAATGAAGGCGGCAGGGATACGCCTCTTGGACGAAGTCCCGCGTCCGGGTGCAGGCGGGGCCAGGATTGCTTTCCTGCATCCCAAAGACACCGGCGGTGTGCTAATTGAGCTTACAGAACGAGACTAGACCGCGCTTGACCCTGTATACGGGACAAGATACAATGAAAACAAAATGTGCCAGGAGGTGCTTAATTTGCCGAAAGATGTCTTGGCCGATTTGGCTGAGCGCCGGTCTAAAATCCTGGCGGCCGGAGGAGAAAAGCGCATTGCCAAGCAGCATGAAATGGGCAAGCTTACGGCCCGCGAGCGCATACTCCGGTTGCTGGACGAAAATAGTTTCGTAGAGCTGGATATGCATGTGCGGCACCGTTGCACCGAATTCGGTATGGCGGAAGTGGAGGCCCCGGCCGAAGGGGTGATCACGGGATACGGAACCATCGACGGACGGCTGGTATACGTTTTCGCCCAGGACTTTACGGTCATCGGCGGTTCGCTGGGCGAAATGCACGCCAAGAAGATTACCAAGGTCATGGATCTGGCCCTCAAGACCGGTGCTCCACTCATCGGCATCAACGATTCGGGCGGTGCCCGTATTCAAGAGGGTGTGGATGCTCTTTCCGGGTACGGGCAGATTTTCTTCCGCAATACCATCGCCTCGGGAGTGATTCCCCAGCTTTCCGTCATCATGGGGCCGTGTGCAGGTGGGGCGGTTTACTCGCCGGCACTCACCGATTTCATCTTCATGGTGCAAGGCGCGAATATGTTCATTACCGGGCCCCAAGTCATTAAGGCCGTAACGGGTGAAGAAGTATCCGCCGAGGAATTGGGCGGGGCGCTGACGCACAACCGCACCAGCGGCGTGGCGCACTTTATGGCGGCTAGTGAGGACGAATGCTTCCAGCAGGTGCGGACCCTGCTTTCGTACCTTCCCAGCAATAATCTGGAGGCACCGCCGCGGGTGGAAACCGGGGATCCGGTCACCAGGGCTGATCTCACCCTGCGGGAAATTGTGCCGCCGGAGGCTAATCGCGCCTACGATATGCGCGATGTGATTACCCGGGTCGTGGATAACGGTATCTTTTTTGAGACCCAGAGCCAGTACGCGCCGAACATCCTTACCGGCTTTGCCCGCATCAATGGGTACAGCGTCGGAATTATAGCCAACCAGCCGCGCGTCCTGGCCGGCTGCCTGGATATCAACGCTTCCGACAAAGCAGCCCGCTTCATCCGGTTCTGCGACGCCTTCAATATTCCCGTGGTAAATTTTGTTGACGTACCTGGATTTCTGCCGGGGACGAATCAAGAGTACGGCGGCATCATTCGCCACGGGGCCAAGATGCTTTACGCCTACTCCGAGGCCACGGTGCCGAAAATCACCGTCATCGTGCGCAAAGCTTACGGTGGAGCGTACCTCGCCATGTGCAGCCGCGATTTGGGAGCGGATCAAGTCTTTGCCTGGCCGGGGGCCGAGATCGCGGTCATGGGTCCGGAAGGCGCCGCCAATATCATTTTCCGTAAAGACATCGAGAATTCGGCCGACCCACAGGCAACCCGTCAGGAGAAAATCAACGAATACCGGGAACGTTTTGCCAATCCTTATATCGCGGCAGCCCGCGGGTATCTTGACGATGTAATTGACCCGGCCGAAACCCGTCCGCGCCTGGCCTGTGCGCTCGAGGCACTGGCCAGCAAACGAGAAACCCGGCCGGCTAAAAAGCACGGGAATATCCCGGTTTAAGGGCGAGGTGGGCAGATTGGAACCCAAAGTCGGTGCTCTAACCCTCACCGTTATTGCCATGGCTATCGTTTTCGCCGTGCTGTGGGGGTTAGCGCTCCTTATCAATCTGACGAAGTGGCTCGTCGCGCGAGAAAAGAAAGAGGATAACGTGGCGGTGGTCGTCACGGAAGGCGAACAGAATACGGGAGAAGGGGCTGCCCCGCAGCCCCATATCGCACCTTCCGTCCTTGCAGCCATTATGGCAGCCGTAGCTGCCTACCTGGGCAATGAGGCGGCCAATCTGCGCCTCAGTTCTTTCCGGCGACTGGACCGGGCAGAAAATTGGACGGCTGCGGGCCGGATCGAAAACGCGAGCAATGCAGCCAACATGCGGACAGGAGGTATACTTAAGTGAGAAAGTTTCGCGTAACCGTGAACGGAGAAACTTACGAAGTTGAAGTTGAGGAAACGGGTGTGCCTTCGGTAGCAGCGCCGGCTGCACAGGTTGCCGCCCCGGCTGCAGCACCACAGACGACACCGGCTTCACCTTCTAAGCCGGCAGCTCCGGCAGCCAAACCTGCTCCGAAGCCTGCAGCCGGTGCCGGCAGTGTAAAAGCGCCCATGCCGGGTAACATCCTTTCGGTAAAAGTGAAGCCCGGCGACCAGGTAAAAAGCGGCCAGGTTCTCCTTACCCTGGAGGCCATGAAAATGGAAAATGAAATTATGGCCCCGCGCGATGGGACGGTCAAGAACGTTTTCGTCAGCCCCGGCCAGTCCGTAAACACCGGTGACGTACTGGTTGACCTCGAGTAATGGGCCCAGCAGGGGAGTGGAAAAATGGACATCTTAGAAAACCTTGCGACTCTATTTCAAACCACTGGTTTAGTGGGCCTGACCCCAGGCCACGTGGTGATGATCCTAGTGGGGTGCACGCTCCTCTACCTGGCCATCGCTAAGGGATTTGAGCCTCTTCTTCTTATGCCCATCGGCTTTGGTTGTGTTCTGGCCAACTTGCCCCTTACAGGGATTATGGGCGAAGGGGGGCTCCTCAGGTACCTCTATTTTGGTGTGGAGCATGAGATTTTCCCGCCGCTCATCTTTCTCGGAGTGGGGGCCATGACCGACTTTGGCCCCCTCCTGGCCAATCCCAGCACCATCTTGTTGGGTGCGGCTGCGCAATTCGGCGTTTACATCGCCCTTATAGGTGCAGAGCTTTTGGGCTTCAACATTCGCGAGGCTGCATCCATTGGTATTATCGGTGGAGCCGATGGCCCTACGGCGATTTACATTACGATGAAGTTGGCTCCACACCTTCTCGGGCCGATTGCCGTGGCTGCATATTCTTACATGTCCCTCGTTCCCCTAATCCAGCCGCCCATTATGCGCGCCTTAACTACCCCCAAAGAACGGCAGGTAGTTATGGAGCAACTTCGGCCGGTTTCGAAAACAGAGCGGATACTCTTCCCGATTATTTCTACGATTGCCGTATCCCTGCTTCTTCCTCCTATTGCCCCGCTTCTTGGGATGCTGATGCTGGGGAACCTGCTCAGGGAAAGCGGCGTAACCGAACGCCTGTCTAAGACGGCCCAGAACGAGCTGATCAATATCATCACCATCTTCCTGGCAACGTCGGTAGGCGCTACTATGAGCGCGGAGAGTTTCCTTAACGCCCGCACCATCCTGATTATTGTTCTCGGCCTTGTGGCTTTTGCCGGCGGAACGGCCAGTGGCGTTCTGCTCGGCAAACTCATGTATGTTCTTTCCGGAGGCAAGGTCAACCCGCTCATTGGTTCGGCCGGAGTGTCAGCCGTGCCTATGGCCGCCCGCGTGTCACAGGTGGTAGGGCAGCGTGAGAATCCGGGCAACTTCCTCCTGATGCACGCCATGGGGCCGAACGTAGCCGGAGTAATTGGCACGGCTGTGGCGGCCGGCGTCATGCTGGCTCTGCTGCAATAGCTATAGCGTAACTCCTCCGGCCCGAATAAAGGCCAGACTGCCTGCATATCATATGGCGACGAGATACATGCGGAGCAGGTGGTGACCAATGAATCAGGCCGGATGGGAGGAGTTGGAGTCACTTAAAGCAAAGATCAACGGGCTTGAAGCCAAGATTGCGAAGCTGCGCCTTGGCCGGCGGGTGCTTATGAACCTGCTGGAGCTTCTGGAGAGCAGGCGGCGTGCCGAGAGGCATGAGCTCGAACGAGAACTTGCCCGCCTTAAAGAAGAGAACAGGAAGTTGTCACAGCTCTTGCGGGAAAAGAGACGGGTGCTGACCGGAGTCTAGAAACTAGCCGGTGTAGGAGCCACCATCTTCGATTTGCCTATCAGCCTCCACTTGGGAAGTGGGGGCATTTTTTTGCCCTGAAGCGGCAAATCCCGCTCTATTCCGGTGCCAACAATTTTTATCCGCAAAAGGCCCTTCCTATCTTGCATTTAGATATGGTTTATGCTTAAATAGACGTGTTGTCAGGGAAAGGAGTGACACTGGTTGGCGACTGCCGCACAGGAAGAAACCCCTCTTTTTACAGCTCTCAAAAACTACATGGATACCGGCGTGCTACCCTTTCACGTGCCCGGTCACAAACAAGGACGCGGCCTGCCGGAATTCACGCGCTTTGTTGGCCGCAATGTTATGGGCATTGATCTAACCTGCATGGATGACCTGGACAATATCTGTAACCCGCGGGGGGCCATCCGGCGTGCCGAAGAGTTGGCGGCGGAGGTCTGGGGAGCGGATCATGCTCATTTTCTGGTCAACGGAACTACCTCCGGCATTCAAGCTATGATCATGAGTGTTTGCGCACCTGGGGATGAAATCATTTTGCCGCGCAACGCCCATAAATCGGCCATCGGCGGTATCATCCTAAGCGGAGCGCGACCTGTCTATATAGAACCTGAAATTGATGATTACTTCGGGATCGCCATGGGAGTCAGCGCGGAGAAAGTTGCCCGGGCGCTCAACCAGCACCCCGAGGCGAAGGCAGTGTTTGTCATCAACCCCACCTATTACGGTGTGGCGTCCCCTCTGGAGGAAATAGTTCGGGTGGCACATGCTCACGGAGCGGCAGTCATTGTCGATGAAGCTCATGGAGCGCACCTCAGCTTTCATCCTGAGTTGCCGGTAAGCGGGGCTCAGGCTAAAGCCGACCTTATTGCCACCAGCGTTCACAAACTGGCCGGGTCTATGACCCAAAGCTCGCTCCTTCTGGTTAATGAAGGACTGGTCGACCCCAAGCGCGTCAAGGCCGTCCTTAACCTGACTCAAACTACCAGCCCTTCGTACGTGCTCCTGGCCTCGCTTGATATGGCACGCAAACAGATGGCGTTAAAAGGGAAAGAGCTGGTAGCTAAGGCTTTGCGCTTAGCACGCTGGGTGCGGGCAGAACTGGCCCAAGTACCCGGTTTAACCCTCCTGGATGAAACGGTGCTAAACGGTGCCGGTTGTTACGCCTTCGATCCGACAAAGATCGTTGTTAACGCGCGCGAGCTGGGACTTTCAGGTTACGAGCTGGAAAAGCTGCTGCGTCAGCACTTCGGTATTCAAGTAGAGCTTTCAGACCTTTACAACGTGCTCTTCCTTATTACCATCGGCGACAACTGGTACCTGGTGCGGCGCCTGGTGGCAGCCCTTAAAGCCATAGCGGCAGAACGGGAACGCCTGAACGTGGTAAAATACCCCACGCGCCTTCCCGAGCTGCCGGAGCAGGTGCTGTCGCCCGAAGAGGCTTTTTACAGCGAAACCAGGGTGGTGCCCCTTGATCAGGCTGAAGGCGAAATAAGCGCTGAGATGATTATGGCCTATCCACCGGGCATACCTTTAATCTGCCCGGGGGAAAGGCTGAACAGAGAGATAATCGACTACATTAACATCCTGAAGCGAGAACAGCTCAACCTGCAAGGTACGGAGGATCCCACGGTTTCTCGAATCAAAGTGGTCAAGAGCTGCTTGACCCTGGTCAGGCCCCGTGTTAATCTGGCCCAACACGTGGGTTAGGTAGCCGGGCTCTCGGTCGGCATTTTGTGTGCCGGCCGGCTTTTTGTTATAATAGGTACTAGGTTTCGGGGAAGGATGGTCTGAAGTGGTACAAGGCAAGTACCTGCTTAAAGTCGCAGGCTGTCAAATGAGCTTTCATGACGCAGAAGTGCTCTCCGGCCTTTTGAGCCGTGCGGGCTATACAGAGACAACCGATCCTGCTGAAGCGGATGTTATTATCTTCCAGACGTGTTGCGTTCGGGAGACGGCTGAGCGTAAAATCTACGGACAGATCAACGAACTCGGCAGACTAAAACGGAGTAAGCCCGGCCTTATTATTGGCATGACGGGTTGCCTGGCCCAAAAGGACAAGGAAAAGGTCTTGGAACGGTGCCCGCAGGTGGATTTCGTTTTGGGGACACAGCGGTTGGGGGACCTACCGGAGGTATTGGCCGCTCTGCGCGAAGGATCGGGCGGCATAGTCGACGTTGACGCAGTAGATAACTTGGAAGGCCTGCCGCTAAAACGGGCAGACGGAGTGCGGGCCTATGTCAACGTGAGCTACGGTTGTAACAATTTCTGCGCTTACTGCATTGTGCCCTATGTGCGCGGCCCAGAACGGAGCCGCCGGCCGGAAGCCGTTCTCGCTGAAGTCGAGGAAGCTGTGCGCGAAGGTTACCCGGAGGTCATGCTGCTCGGGCAGAATGTGAACACCTACGGCCGCGATCTCGACGGGCCTGTATCCTTTTCCTGGCTCCTCCGGACGGTAGATAAGGTGGACGGCCTAGTACGGGTACGTTATACGACCTCACACCCGCGCGATTTTACGGAAGATATAATTCGGGCCGTTAAAGATACGGAAAAAGTGTGCGAACACTTCCACCTCCCGCTCCAGGCAGGCAGCGATAGAACCCTCGCGCGAATGAACCGCGGCTATACCGCAGCCCAGTACCTTAAGCTTATCGAAAAAATTCGCTCCCTTATCCCGGGGGCCAGTATAACCACCGACCTTATAGTAGGCTTTCCCGGGGAGACGGAGGAGGACTTTCAGGCTACACTGGATATGGTTGAAAAGGTGCGCTTTGACGCTGCCTATACTTTCATGTTTTCGCCGCGCGAAGGGACGGCTGCGGCTACCTTACCGGAACAGGTCCCCGCGGCCACCAAGAGGGAACGCCTCAGCCGTCTGAATGCGTTACAGGAACGCATCAGCCGCGAACAAAACGAAACTTTGGTAGGGAAAACCGTTGAGGTCTTGGTAGAGGGTCCAAGCAAGAACAACCCGTGCATGCTGACCGGACGGACGCGTACTAATAAGCTGGTTCATTTCCCAGGGCCGGAAGACCTGCGCGGTAAGCTGGCTTTGGTGCATATTGAACGCGCTTCTACCTGGACGCTTCAGGGAGTGCTGGCTGATAAAGGCAAAGAGCAGGCCTAATCGGAAGAAGGAGGCGCAGCTGGTGCCGGAACACACCCCCATGATGCAGCAGTACTGGGACATCAAGAACCAGTACCCGGATACGCTTCTCTTCTTTCGCCTGGGCGACTTTTATGAACTTTTCTTTGCCGATGCGGAAACGGCGGCGGCTGAGCTAGGTCTAACTTTAACTTCTCGTGAGGCAGGAAAGGGCCGCCGCGTGCCCATGTGTGGAGTGCCCTACCACGCTGCCGATGGCTACATTGCGCGCCTGCTCCAAAAAGGCTACACGGTAGCCATCTGCGAGCAAGTGGAAGATCCGCGCCTGGCCAAAGGACTGGTAGAGCGGAAGGTTGTTCGCGTGATTACCGCCGGCACCTTTCTCGACGAGCATGTTTTAGAGGAAAAATGCAACAACTTCTTGGTAGCTATAGCCAGGGATGAGAAGAGCTGGGGTCTTGCCGTTCTTGATGCCGGCACAGGGGAACTTAAGGTGACGGAGATGCCCCGGGACGGAGAGGAGCAGCTTTTGGGAGAAATTGCCCGGCTGCAGCCGGCGGAAGGCCTTTTGGAACCGGCTCTCCTTCAGGACGAGGCCTTCCTCTCCCGTCTTCGTCAAAGCGCATCTTTCCCCTTAGGAAAACTCGAGCCTGCCGCCTGGGAAAAGGCCGGTACGGAAGCAACACTGGCCAAAGTTTTCGGTGAAGGGTTCCGCAGCCGGTTTGCCTGCGAAAAGTTTGGCGCAGCCCTGACGGCCGCCGGCGCAGCGCTTACTTACCTAGGAGCTACCCAGCAAACAATCCCGGTACATGTCACCGAACTTATACCTTATACCATAGATGCTTTTATGCAGCTCGATACCTACACGCGGCGGAACCTGGAGCTTACGCGTTCACTGCGCGAAGGCAAGCCCCAAGGATCCCTCCTGGCTGTACTCGATGTCACGGTTACAGCCATGGGTGGACGCCTGCTCCGGCAATGGTTGGAGCAGCCCCTGCGTTCGCCGGCGGCCATCAACCAACGGTTGGACGCTGTCTCCGAGCTTTTTGAGCGCGACGCCGTGCGCCAAGAGGTGCGGCGCCTGCTGCGGCGGGTGCCTGATTTGGAACGGCTGTTGGGCAAAGTGGTGTACGGCACAGCTTCGCCTAAGGATCTGGCCTCACTCCGCTCAGGCTTGGCGATCCTGCCGGACATACTGAAGTACTTAGGAGAATTGCCTGCCACTCGAGAACTGGCTCTTGGCCTCGACCCTTTGGGAGAACTTCATGCCAAACTGACCAAAGCCCTAGTCGATGATCCGCCCACCCAGGCCCGCGAAGGCGGGCTTGTCCGGGAAGGATACGATAGTGAGATCGACCGGCTACGCCGGCTGGCCCAGGGCGGTAAACAGTGGGTGGCCTCGCTGGAAGCGCGGGAGCGCGAACGTACAGGTATTAAATCTCTCAAGGTGGGATATAACAAGGTCTTTGGCTACTACATAGAGGTAACACGGGCCAACCTGGGAAACGTGCCTCCGGACTATATCCGGCGGCAAACTTTGGCCGGTGCAGAGCGCTTTATTACACCGGAGCTTAAGGAATACGAAGCCAACATCCTGAGTGCCCAAGAGCGCCTGACAGAACGAGAATATCAGGTGTTTACTGAGCTCTGTCGGGAGGTGGCGGGCAGGGCGGGGGCGCTGAGAAGAACATCCGGAGCGTTGGCCCGCTTGGATGTGCTTGCGGCGCTGGCGGAGGTGGCCGCGCGCTATAACTACGTGCGCCCGGAGGTAGACGGTGGCGACAAGATCTGGTTGGTAGAAAGCCGGCACCCTGTGGTGGAGAGGCTCCGCCCTGAGGAACCTTTTGTTCCCAACGATGTTTTACTGGACGGGAGCGAAAGTCGCTTTATTTTACTTACCGGCCCTAATATGGCCGGCAAATCCACCTATATCCGGCAGGTAGCCTTGAATGTGCTGCTGGCCCAGATAGGTAGCTTTGTGCCGGCACGCCGGGCGCATGTCGGGGTGGTGGATCGAATTTTCACCCGCGTTGGGGCCAGTGACGACCTTGCGGCAGGGGACAGCACCTTCATGGTGGAAATGCGCGAGTGCGAAATAATCTTGCGCGAGGCTACGGCGAGAAGCCTGGTCATTCTCGACGAGGTGGGAAGAGGAACCAGTACCCTTGACGGCCTCAGCCTTGCACAGGCAATCGCCGAGTACCTGGCTACAAAGGTGGGGTGCCGGACTCTTTTTTCGACCCACTATCACGAACTTACTTCTCTGGCCGAGCGGGTACCGGGTATCAAGAATTTTACTATGGCCGTAGCTGAGAAGGGGCAGGAGCTTCTTTTTCTGCGCCGAGTTGTTCCCGGTGGGAGCGACCGCAGCTACGGCATACAAGTTGCACGGTTGGCCGGGCTGCCGGCCGAAGTTCTGAACCGGGCCCAGGAAATTCTGAACTGCTTGAGTGCTGAAGGAATTGCCGGGAAAGAAATTGCGGCCGCCCAGGAGGACGGGAATTCTTTGTGGGAAGTTGTGGGACGAAAGCTCCTCGAGCTGGATCTTGCTAATATACCTCCATTGGAGCTCATGCTTATTATAGCCGGACTTCAAGAGGAGCTGAGGCGCGGGGGGGCAGGCAGTGGGAAAGATTAAAGTGCTGCCACCGGAGGTCGTAGAACGGATTGCAGCGGGCGAAGTGATCGAAAGACCAGCATCGGTAGTCAAGGAGCTGGTGGAAAATGCGCTTGACGCCGGTGCTACGCGCATAGAAGTCACTATTAAGGGAGCGGGTCTTGATCTTATCGCGGTGCGGGATAACGGGGAGGGCATGACGCCTGAGGACGCCCGGATGGCTCTCATCCGGCATGCCACGAGCAAGATCAGGAAAGCCGAGGATCTTATGGTAGTAGAGAGCCTTGGCTTTCGCGGGGAAGCTTTAGCGAGCATTGCGGCTGTTAGTCATCTTAAGCTGGTTTCGGCGGTGCCCGGGGCCGTGGAAGGTGTGCAGGTAGAGTGCGCGGGCGGCTCAGAGCCGGAGGTATTGCCCTGTGCCGCAGTCCCCGGGACGCTGGTGGAGGTCAGGCGGCTTTTCTTCAACACGCCGGCCCGCTTTAAATTCCTCAAGAGTGAACAAACCGAGCTCAAGCATATTGTGGAAGTACTTACCCGTTTAGCCGTATTGAGGCCGGAGGTGTCTTTCCGGGCCACCAGCGACGGCCGCGACCTGTTCACCACTTCAGGCTCAGGAAGCCGCCGCACCGTGTTGGAACTGGTGTTTGGGCGAGGCGAAGATGTAGACTGGATAGCGTTGGAGGCAGAAAACGGGCACTTCCGCCTGTCGGGCTGGCTGGCACCACCCGAATTTGCCCGTGCTACTAGGAGCCAACAGCTTTTTATCGTCAACGGGCGCTGGGTAAAAAGTTCTTTCCTCGCCTTGGCCGTAGAGGCCGGCTACGGGCCTTATCTGGTGAATGGCCGTCATCCGGTATTTTGTCTGGAAGTGAACACTGCGCCGGGTTTGGTCGATGTCAACGTCCATCCGGCCAAGCTGGAGGTGCGGCTCAGCCATGAACAGGAGCTCAGGGCCCTCATTCAGGATGCGGTAAGGAGGGCACTCCGGCCGAGAAGCATGCCGTTTGAAACACCGGCCCGCATGCCCCTTCCGGCTTCGGGAGACAATAGCGCCAGAACGGGATCCCTGATCAAGGAAGAATCGGCCGCGTATCAGGAAAAGGTGTTGTTTTCCCGTACTGTTTCTCAAGCGCCGGTGAAGAGAGACCATTCTGCTCCCACGTTAGCCGAAAGAATCGTGGAACCGCAACCCGGAAACCCTCCGGATTCCGGCGTTGCCCTGTGGCCCGGTTTTTTTTCTGCAGAGTACCTGGGACAGGCGTTAGGGACGTATCTGGTGACCGCCGGACCAGACGGTATTTATCTAGTGGACCAGCATGCGGCTCACGAAAGGGTCTTGTTTGAAAAACTGGCAGATAACCTCGATAGGGAAGGGATACCTGTTCAACCCCTCCTAGTGCCCCAAACTATAACCGTAACCCAGTTGGAGCATGCTGCTTGGGCTTTGAGAAGGGAATACTGGCACCGTATAGGCCTTCAGCTGGAGGAATTCGGCGATAACACCCTTCTTCTGCGGGCCGTGCCGCAAGTACTGCCCGTAACTCAAGCACAGAACTTTGTCCGCGACCTACTAGAGAAAGCCCAGGAAGGTGAAGAAGGGGCAGTTTGGGAAAAAGAACGAAAGCATTTCCTGGCTTTACTGGCCTGTCATGCAGCCGTCCGTGCCGGTCAGGTTCTTTCGCACCAAGAAGCGGCCCGCCTAATTGCAGAACTCGGCCGCTGCAGGCATCCCTTTAACTGCCCCCACGGCCGCCCGACCGTGATTTGCCTCAGCCGGCGCGAGCTGGAGAAACGCTTCTTCCGGCTATTAGGTTAAGAGATGAGGCGCAATCTCTTTTTCATCTCTGACAAAGGGTGAGTTAAAATGCATCCTTTACTCGTCTTGCTCGGACCAACGGCGGTAGGCAAAACTGCGGTCGCCATTAAAGTAGCGAGACGGCTGGGTGGGGAGATAATATCGGCCGATTCCATGCAGGTGTATCGTCATTTGGATATTGGGACGGCTAAGCCGAGTGAGGCAGAGCGGGCCGGCATACCCCACCACTTGATAGACGTGGTAGAGCCGGATGAAGAGTTTAATGTCGTGCGTTTCCAAACCGAGGTTAAACGTTTGGTCCCAGAGATTGTGGGCCGTGGACATCTTCCCATGCTGGTCGGAGGAACCGGGCTTTACATTCGGGCTGTAGTTGATAATTATGATTTCAGCCCCGGCGGTCCTAACCCTCATTTGCGGGCAACTCTCAGAGAACGGGCGGAGAAAGAAGGAGCTGCAGCTCTCTATGCCGAATTGAAAGAATTAGACCCTTCAGCTGCAGCCAGAATTCAGCCTACGGATGTCCGCCGTATCATCAGGGCCCTTGAGGTGAAGAAGCTGACCGGTCAGAGGATATCCGAACGGGGTAAGGGAACACCGCTTTACCGTGCCCTGCAGATCGGCCTTATCCGCGAACGGCAGCGTCTATACGCCGCCATCGACGCGCGGGTAGACGAAATGATCGAGCGGGGGCTAATTGAGGAAGCCAAGTGGCTGTTTGCTCAAGGATATCCGGAAAATCTTCCTGTTTTCCAGGCCTTGGGGTACAAAGAAATGATTCCTTATCTTCGTGGGGAAGCTACCCTCGAGGAAGCGAGGGCCATTCTTAAGCGGGAAACGCGCCGCTTTGCCAAGCGCCAGCTGACTTGGTTCCGGCGGGACAAGCGAATTCTCTGGTTGGATCGAGACGCCTTTTCCCGAGAAGAAGATCTGGTTGAGGAAATTGTCCGGTTGGCAGAAGGAAAACTTCTAAGTGATCACGAATGTAACGAGTAGCAGAGAAAGAAAACGCTGGAGGCGATGAGGATGACGAAACCGCAGCCGAACCTGCAGGATATCTTTTTGAATCAAGTGCGCAAGGAGAATATACCCGCCACCGTTTATCTTGTAAACGGATTCCAAATCCGCGGTATGGTGCGCGGATTTGATAACTTTACCGTTGTACTGGAATCGGACGGAAAACAGATGCTTATCTACAAGCACGCCATTTCCACTATTACCCCCATGCGCCCGGTGAATTACAACTCGCCACCGGAGAATGCAGGTGCATAACAAAATGGAGTTCCGGGGCCAGCCTACGGCTGGCTTTTAGTTTTGCACACCTGAGCTCCCGCCGGCGTATATTATAGTGACTTGTAGGGCTCGGAGGTGACGGTCTTTGGTGAGACGAGGCGAGAGGCGACCGACGGCCCAGGTCGAACGTATAAGCATGCTCGTGGAAAAAGGGGAACTGACTCCGCCCGCAGCGCTGGCCAGTCTCCGGCAGACTGGTGCCCTCTCGGCCGTTTCACCCACTGCCGGTACCGATTCTCCATTGGAAAAGGCCCTGGCCAGCCTTGATAGGCTGGTGGGGCTCAAAGAGGTAAAACAACTGGTTCACGAGATTAAGGCCTTCATTGAAATCCAACAGCGGCGGGCGCGGGAGGGTTTGGCCACCGAGCCTCTAACGCTGCACATGATCTTTAAGGGTAATCCCTTGAATACTCCGGAGAAAATACTCTAACTCTTTACGATTCGAATAAAACCCGGGAGAGAAAAATTTCCTGGATCTTTCTATCTTTGACTGTAATGCTGTCCAGAATGGTTCGCAAAGTGTTTTGAATTACCGGAAGCTCGCCGTTATTCCAGAGCCACAAAAGCTTTCTTGCTTCTGGGCCGATGGTTTTTTCCAGGGCGCTCGTCCCCGGAGGCCCCGATAAAGCCCGGGCTTTTTCTTTTTCTAAGAACTCCCGTTCTCTTTCAACTCTCTCCCGTGCAATCTTCAGGTCGCGATCGGAGATGAGGCCGTTTTCGTATGCCTGGATCTGACGCTGGAATTTCTGATCTATTAGGGCTTCGCGGCGGGCGAACTCCTCAAGCAGGGCCGTCGTCGCCGCTTCCAGGTCTTCGATTTTTAGATTTATCATACCGCCGGCGAATTCTTCTATGGTTGTATAAACCTCCTGCTCTGCTTCCTCTTCGAAAATGTAGTTGAACCGGCATCCTCCGTTTTTCTGGTATTGAGAACAAACAAAGATCATTCTGTCCTTATTAGGTCCTTTGGAACCGTACCGGCGGGCAACCATTTTGTGACCGCAGTGTCCGCAGACCAAAAGGCCGGAAAGCCGGTGTTTCATTTGCTTTTCTCCCCCGCGGGGCATTCTTCTGGTTATTCTATTTTGTATTTCCTTCCACTGCTCATCGTTTAGGATGGGTTCGTGAGCATTTTCGGCGATCACCCAGTCTGAGTCGTCCCGCCACTTCATTTTTCCCTTCTTATCGTAATACCTCCTGTTCCAGATAATTTTCCCAATATAAAGCTCACTGGTCAGCATGTTTCTCACAGTGGAAGCAGACCAGGGTTTATCCTTACGCGTTCTTAGACCGCTGTTGTTAAGAAACGCGGCAATGCTTCTGTATCCGTGGCCGGAGATAAACATATCGGCGGCTTTCCTGATCCATTCAGCTTCTTCCGGTACGATTACCAGTTTTCCTTCACTGTCAAATTGGTAGCCGAAAGGAGGCGCGGCAAGATATTTCTTTTTCTTGGTTACAATTTGAGCCATATTGACCTTGACCCGGGAAGCGATCATGGCCCTTTCGAACTCGGCAAAGGCTGCCAGGATTTGGAGCACCATGCGGCCGATAGGAGTAGAGGTATCAAAGTTTAGAGATACACAAACATAAGCCGTATTATGTGTTTCACAGAGCTCGATAAAGTTCAGCATATCAAGCAGGTTACGCGACAGGCGGTCTACGGTCATCGTAACGACTCTGGCCACTTGACCTTTCTTCACAAGCTCGATGAGACGCTTCATGGCGGGGCGGTTCATGTCCTTGGCCGACTCGCCCTCGTCAACGAAAGGAACGAGGTTGTCCCAGCCTTGGAAATCTGCATAAGCCATAAGTTTATCTAGCTGGGTATCTATCGACATTCCTTCCCGGGCCTGTTCTTCGGTCGATACCCTTACATAGATGGCGTTTAAGCGCTCTTTCAAGGCCTTTGACGGCAGTATTTTGCGCCGTCAGCCCCTCCCTTCCTTGAGGAATGCTTAATGCCGTCCCTTATCTTGTTTGGCAAGGCCGTCGACCGGGCATACTAGGAACAGAAGCTGCAAGGAGGCGAGAAGGTGCGGACCGCATGGACTTGCCCGGTATGCGGCGGCAACTCGGTAGGCCGAGTAGGCCAAAATCAATACTTTTGTCGTGACTGCTTTCTGGAATTTTCTCCAGTTAAAGATGGGTACAGGATATATGAGGTAAAGGACGACGGTTCACTCTTAGCTTGGGAAGACGGTATTAGCGGCTAAAGGAGGAGTACGTTTATGCGCAGGAAGTTTTGGCAGGGCATGATTGCCGGCGGGGTTGTAGGAGGGTTGCTCGGACTTCTGGCTTACCCAACTCTTAAACCTGAGACGAAACAACGCATTACTCAGGCACAGCAAAAGCTAAATCGGTTGCGAGAAGGCCTGATGGAAATGTGGCGCCGTCGGGCAAAAGATTAGAGATGAAAGTGAACCCGGTTTGGAAAATGCGGCTCCTCTTTCTCCTTGGCCTGCTTGCGGTGGGCCTTTTTCTTTTCGTCGTCCGTTCTGCACTCCCTCCATTTCTTTATGCCGGAGTCATTACTTACTTGCTGGCGCCGCTTGTAGAAGAATTAGAGAAGCGTGGTACGCCTCGGGTTTTGGCGATTTTACTTCTTTATGCGGCAGCAGGCGGAATCCTGGTTTTGCTTATAACTCACCTTGTTCCTGTGCTCGTAAGAGAGCTCAATGCTTTTGGCGAGAAACTGCCTATGTACACCGCTCAGGTTCAGGGCCTAGTCCGCTGGTTGCAGGAAAACTACGCCCATGCTGAGCTCCCTGCCAGCCTTCGCCAGGTGCTCGATGAAACTATCAGCCGTAGCGAACAGGTGCTGCTCTCCTATACGCGATCTGCTGCGCAACTAGCCTTTTCGCTTCTTTCTCATGCTTTGAGTCTGGTTATTGCACCTGTTCTCGCCTTTTACATGCTCAGGGATTTAAAACTGATCAAGAGGACTTTTGCCGGGTTATTTCAAGAACCTGCCCGAACAGAGATCTTTTCCATCCTTCATCAAATAGACAGTGTTTTGGGAGGTTTTGTTCGCGGCCATCTCCTTGTCGCTTTGATTGTGGGAATGCTGTCCTTTGTGGGCCTGACCTTGCTGAGAATTGACTTTGCTCTAATCATCGGTTTTGTGGCGGGACTCTTTGATATTATTCCTTACTTTGGACCGGTGATTGGAGCCCTGCCGGCCGTGGCTATTGCGCTTCTTGAGTCACCGCTTAAGGCCTTGTACGTAATAATTCTTTTTCTGATTATTCACCAAGTCGAAAGCACCATAGTCTCTCCCAAGATAATCGGCCAAAGGGTAGGGCTGCACCCGCTTGTAGTAATCTTCGCCCTTCTTGTGGGCGGGAACGCCGCCGGGCTGGTAGGTCTGCTTCTTGCCGTACCTATTACCGCAAGCGCCAAGGCCTTACTTTTCTACTTTTGGAAAAAGCGGTGGCCGGGGCGGGAGGGCACAAGTTGACAGGAATACACCTTTGGCTTATAATAAAGGCCAAAATGGGAGAAAAGCAATGAAGGAAAGAGTACCCTTCACAAGCCCTGCAGAGAGGGAACGGTAGGGTGTGAGGTTCCTGGGTAGTGTAGGGGAAGGCCGTTCCTGAGCTGGACGTGAAACAAGCGTCCCCGGTTTGTCCGTTAGCGCGAAGGTGTTTTAGCACCAGGTGAGGCTTCGAACCGCAAGGTAGAAGCGAACCAGGGTGGTACCACGAGAGTGGCCCCTCGTCCCTGTGACGAGGGGCTTATTTGTCTCTAATTTTTATGTAGAAAGGGATGATAGATATGAGAGGAGACGAAATTCGCAGCCGCTTTCTTAAATTTATGGAGGGC
>JASKLG010000079.1 GCA_030153805.1 Bacillota bacterium
GCGGCCATGTTGTAGAGGGCGCCGTGGGCTTTGACATGCTGAAGCGGACGGCCGGCCGCGCGGGCGAAGGCGGCCAGGGCCCCGACCTGATAGATGACGAAGTTCTTCACTTCCTCCGGAGTAAGGTTCATGTTGCGGCGCCCGAAACCCTGAAGGTCCGGATACCCGGGATGAGCCCCTATGCCCACGCCGTTTTCCACCGCCAGCGCCACGGTCTTGGCCATGACCATGGGGTCACCGGCGTGAAAGCCACAGGCAATATTGGCCGAAGTGACGTGTTTTAAAACCTCCGCATCCAGACCCAGTTTGTACGCACCGAAGCTTTCGCCGACGTCCGAATTCAGGTCCACGCGGACCATAGAACCTGTACCTCCTCAAGTAGAGTTGAATACGCCCGGGCCGCTGCCCTGATTAAATCAGGGCTTTGTTCTCCCCTAACACCTCATAGTTCTTCCACTAAAGCTTCAAACGTCTCGCCGTGCACGGTGATGCGAAACTGCCGCAGCCGGCCGGCCGGGCGGGAAAGAAGCTCGGCCAGGCGCCGGAGGTTTTCTTCTTGTTCGCGTAAGAGCCTGATGGCCTCTTCCCGGCTTACGGCAACAAAACGCACCTTGTCGCCCGGCTTGGCCTGGCCTATCCGGTAGAGATCGGCACTTACCACCGTGGCAATCTTGGGGTAGCCCCCGGTTGTTTGACGGTCTGCCAGCATGACGATGGGAAGCCCGTGACCAGGCACCTGTACCGCTCCCAGGGGTATCCCATCGGATATAATATCGGCACCGCCTGAGTGCTCAATCTTCGGACCGTCGAGGCGGTAACCCATGCGGTCCGCTTCGTTGGTTACGACATATTCGCCGGTAAGGAAGGTTTCTCGCCCGGCAGGGGTAAAGTGGTCGTCCTGAGGACCGAGCACGACGCGCAGGGTAATGTTGTCAGCGTAAGTTGGGATAAACTCCGACGGCACGCGTCGCCCAACCCGCAGTCGCGCCGCCGCCGGCGGCTCTCCCACCGGCAGCTTATCCCCGGTTTTGAGGGCCCGCCCGTCGAGGCCGCCGATGTTGCCGCGCAGGTAAGTTGAACGGCTGCCCATCACAACCGGCGCATCAATACCTCCGGCCACCGCCAGATAGGCCCTGCAGCCGCTTCTTACCCCGGTAAAGCTTATTTCATCGCCCGCCTTCACCGCCACCGCCTGCCATAGAGGAAGTGTCTCGCCGTTTAACATTGCCCCCAGGTCGGCCCCGGTAATGGCAATAACCGCCGGCTCCAGGACCCTAAGCGTAGGGCCGAGGAGGGTAATCTCCAGGGCCGCCGCGTTCTCATCATTACCCACCAAAAGATTGGCTACCCTCAGAGCATACTCGTCTACAGCGCCGGCCACCGGCATGCCGAAGGCCTGGTAGCCGTGACGGCCGCGGTCCTGAACCGTAGTAAGGAGGCCCGGCGTCAGTACTTCGAAGACCGCCGCCATCACTTCTCCCTCCCTTCGCCCTTGGGTAGAACCTCCACCTGGTACGTACCGGCAGCTACTTGGGCGGCAATGAGCTCGTATTCCTCTTTCGTCACGGCCTTAAAACGCACGTAATTTCCCGCCGCCAAAAGCACCGGCGGCTCCCGGAACGGGTCGTACAGTTTAAGCGGTGTGCGTCCAATGAGCTGCCACCCGCCCGGGCTGTCAATGGGGTAGATCCCTGTCTGCTTTCCGGCGATGCCAACCGATCCGGCCGGGATCTTAGTGCGCGGCGTTTTGAGGCGCGGAGTAGCAATTCGCTCATCCATCCCCCCTAGGTAGGAAAAGCCCGGGGTAAAACCCAACATGTAAATCAGGTAATCCGTGCCGGTGTGGATGCGAATTACCTCTTCGGCGGAAAGGCCGGTATGCTGGCAGACGAAGGGAAGGTCGGGGCCAAATTCGCCCCCGTAACAAACCGGCACTACCGTAACCGTAGGCTCGGGAAGCTTCAGCTCCCCTAAGTTCCGAGCCAGCTCGGCCAGGCGCTCCTCCAACACGTCCGGCGCCACCTGCAGCGGGTCAAAATGCACGAGGAGCGAGCGGTAGGTGGGGACTACTTCCACCACCCCGTCTATAGGCTCAGCTTGCAGGGCTGCCGTCATGGCCCGGATGCGGGCGTTAATCTCGGGAGCGATCTCGTTTCCGAACTCTACCACCAAGGCCCGATCACCGGCCGGCAGAAATCGCGGTTCACCATACATGGGAATTCCCCCGTACTTTATTAATGCTACCGGCTCCAGAGCGCAGCCATGCCCTTGAGCGAACTTACGCCGGCGTAAAGGGCAATGGCCACGACCAGCACGCCGAAAACGATCATCCAGGTGGGATGCTCGTAGTCGCCGACGATATCCTTGCGCCGCGAGGCCAGGAGCATGGTCCCCAAGGTGATGGGTAGAATGAGGCCGTTAAGTGAACCGGCCAAAATGAGGAGGGTCACCGGCCTCTCAACCGTAACAAAGAGAAGGGTCGAGGCTGTAATGAAACCGATGATCCACTTAGCGTTGTGGCGATCAATAGACTTGTGCAGGGTTCGGAGGAAAGAAACCGACGTGTAAGAGGCGCCCACCACTGAGGTAATGGCCGCTGCCCAAAGGACGATGCCGAATATCTTGTAACCGATCAACCCAGCACCGATCTGGAAGGCAGAAGCCGGCGGGTTGTTGGGATCCAGCTTAGCTCCCGTTGCCACTACACCCAGAACGGCCAAGAAGAGAAGAACGCGCATCAATGAAGCAATTATAATACCGGTAACCGAACTTCTCGTTACTTCTCCGAGATGCTCAGGTCCGGTAATACCGGCGTCCAAGAGGCGATGGCCGCCGGAAAAGGTGATGTAACCTCCCACCGTGCCGCCCAGTAAGGTCACGATGGGCAGGAACGGAACCTGCGTAGGAGCAACCGCGCGCAATAGGGCCTCGCCCACAGGCGGTTTGGTAACAAAGGCCACATAAAGCGTCAAAGCCAGCATAACGAAGCCGAGGGCTTTGGTGAAGTTGTCCATCGCTCGGCCCATTTCTTTAGAAAGAAAGATATAAAAGGCAACGAGAGCGGAAATCACAGCGCCCCACTTGAGGTTAATGCCTAAAATGACGTTAAGCCCCATAGCGGCACCGCCGACGTTGCCCACATTAAAGGCAAGGCCGCCCAAGGCCACGATAAACGCCACGAAATAGCCGAGGCCGGGAAGCACCTTGTTTGCTACGTCCTGCCCGCGCAGGCCGGACATGGTTATTATACGCCACACGTTGAGCTGGGCGCCAATATCCAGGATAACCGAAGCCAAGATGACAAAGGCAAAATTGGCCTTAAACTGCTCGGTAAAAACGGCCGTTTGCGTGAGAAAACCGGGGCCTATGGCAGAAGTAGCCATAAGAAAGGCGGCCCCAAGAAGGACTCCGGCAGTTGTCTTTCTCATGCCGCTCTTGCTAGGTGTCGGCAGAGTGGACATGAGTTCCTCCTCCTTTTGCATTAGTTTACCCAAAATTCCGGAAAGGAAACCCCATAGGCGACTTCACCCCCCTCTAATACGGCACGGAAGAGCTATCCGCTTTAGGAATTCGGCAGGCGGCGCCGTTCTCCTGCCGCTTTTGGAAGGAAACCTTTCTGGTCTCAAGGCTGCTCCAACGCCATATACTCGAAAAGAGGTTTTGAAACAAGGGGGCACTATTTATTCTGGTTATTCGGGGAGGAAAGAGAAAGTGCCGGAAGACAGCCTTGTGCGGGCCATGGCCCTGATGCGTGTTTTCGCCGGGAACCTGGAAGTTGCAGCGGCTTTTCTTATGCTCCGGTTCGGGCGGGTAGAGAGCGCCTTTCGCATCAACGCTTGGCTGGGCATCATTGGACCGGCCACCTTTCTTCTTGTGAGCAGCTTGGGCTTGGCCGGGATGGTGGGGCAGATCCCGCCGCTTAAGGTCGTCTTACTCTTAGGCGCCGTGGTGCTCATCCTGATCAGCGCAGAGCTCTAGGTGCCCAAGCACCAGTCGCCTTTTTCCCGGCATATACTGGGCAGGGATTGGCGCCCGAGGGTTGCGCCCTCCGCCTACTCTTCCGGGGAAAAGGGGTGATCTTTTGCCTAGTTACTTCCGCCGGGTGGGGTTTTTGTGCCTCCTCGCCTTGGTCTGGGAATTCCTGGCCCGGCTGCACCTTTGGCCGGAGCTCTTGTTTCCGCCTTTTAGCAGCGTTGTCGCCAGCCTGGTCGACGAAATCGCTCAAGGCGAAATCGCCGGGCGCACCTGGTACTCGCTGTCGCTCATCGGTGCCGGGCTCAGCCTGGCCGTCCTGGCATCTTTCCTGGCCTGTGCCCTGGCCATGATGTTTCCGGCCTGCGCCGATGCCCTCTCGGCACTTATGGCCGTACTGCACCCGCTTCCGGCCATAGCCATCCTTCCCGTACTCCTCCTCTGGTTTAAAACCGGCCGGCACTCCATCGTTCTCCTCATCGTCTTTTCTGCCTTTTGGCCGCTCACCGCCAGCATCCACGCCGGCCTGCGCTCCGTCCCGCTTACCCAAATAGAAGTAGGTAAGAACCTTGGCCTTAAAGGCCTCAGCCTGGTGGGGAATGTGATGCTCCCGGCCGCCTTGCCGGCAATTATCGCTGGCCTGCGCGTTGGTTGGGCACGGGCCTGGCAGGCTTCGGTCGCTGCAGAAATGGTTTTTGGAGCTTCCGGCAAAGACGGCGGCCTGGGCTGGTTCCTGTACAAGAAGCGGTACTTCCTGGAGGTACCGGCCGTCTTCGCCGGCATGCTGGTCATTATTGCCATCGGTCTCCTGGTAGAGAACCTTCTCTTTAAGTTCCTGGAACGCCATACCATCGAACGCTGGGGCATGAGTTCAGAATAGGGAGTGAGAGCATGAAACAGGTGGAGTTCCGGCAGGTAAGCAAGGTCTTTGCCACCGGAAGGCAGAAGATCGTCGCTTTAAGAGACGTAAGCTTCGCCGTCGAGCCGGGCGAGTTCTGGACAATCGTCGGCCCTTCCGGCTCCGGCAAAACCACCTTGCTTCGCTGCCTGGCCGGTTTGGAGAGGCCTACCAGCGGTGAAATCCTGGTCGCCGGGCGCAGAGTAACCGCCCCCGGGCGCGACCGCATGATGGTGTTTCAGGACCTGGACCAGCTCTTTCCCTGGCGTACGGTATTGGGCAACATTCTTTTCGCACTGCGCCTGGCCCGGCCGGATATGGGCCGGAAGGAGTGCTCGGACCTGGCCCACTCGTATTTGCAGTTGGTCGGCCTTGAAGACTATGCTCACCTCTACCCCCACCAGCTCTCGGGCGGCATGAAACAGCGGGTAGCCATTGCCCGGGCGCTGGGGGTGCAACCGGCAGTGCTCCTCATGGACGAACCCTTTGCCAGTCTGGACGCCATCACCCGCGCCGGGCTGACGGCAGAGCTCCTCAACATATGGTCGGAAACTCGGGTGACCGTTATCTTCGTGACTCATAATATCGAAGAGGCTCTCATTACGGCCGATCATATCGTGGTCCTGGCCAGAGGGGGCAGCGTGCGGGCGCTGCTACCCAATAACCTTCCCCGGCCGCGTCAAGTGGATGATCCGGCCTTTGCCGTCGCCCGTCAAAGGTTACATGAGCTACTGGGACAGGCGCAGACGTTGCCCGAAGGAAATGCGGCGCATGAGCGCGGGCCGGAGGCCCACCCGCTCGTCCGGCCAGCCGCAGGTGGTGCGCACCTTTCCTGACATCGATAAAAAAGATACGGCTGAAGCGTAAGTCTTTCCCGTCGGCTCCGGACAAGGCACAGGCTACTCGGGCACGGTAAATTGAAGTTTTCCACACCGCCCAGGTAGCCATTGTTCTTTCAGACGATTGTCAACCATGTTTATTCTTTTGGTTGACAGTTTCCCGGGAAATAGCTATACTGGAAGAGGTTCGCTCAAACACCCGAAGCCAAGCTTGCACAAGAAGGAGGCTGACTCCAGTGAAAAGGCCCGGTTTACACGAAATGACCTACATAGGTGTTTTCGCCGCCCTTATGACTGCTCTAGGATATGTAGAAATCCCGCTCCCCTTTAGCCCCGTGCCTATTACCGGACAAACGTTCGGCGTAATGCTGGCCGGCTCGCTCCTCGGAAGCCGCCTGGGTTTTCTGGCCCTCGCCGTTTTCGATCTGATCGGCCTCGTCTTTCCCGTATTCGCGGGCGGAAGCGGTGGGCCGGGCGTGCTCGCCGGGCCTACCGGCGGCTATATCTTGAGCTGGCCGCTGGCCGCGTGGGTCATCGGCCGCCTAACCGAGCAGGTACCGCGGCCGAGCTTCTTCCGGATTTTCGCTGCTAACGTGCTGGGCGGCATTTTAGTAGTGTACGCGCTTGGTGTAACCCAGCTCGCTCTCGTGACTCACCTCGGCCTCGTCCCGGCCATCATCAAAGGAGCACTGCCGTTCATCCCCGGCGACCTGATCAAGTGTGCCGTAGCGGCCCTCGCTAGCCAGCGCCTGGCGGTTTTGCTCCCCTTCCGAAAGGACAAACAGAACTTCGCCTAGTCCTGGGGCCAAGAAAAAGCCATCCGTGCAGTAGGCCAAGTGGACTTGCCTACACGGATGGCTTTTTTATACCCGCCTGGCCTGAACCACGCGCGGGATGCCTGCCAGATCGGGAAGCGCCGGGTAAACGGCCAGGCCGGCAGCAGCAAGAAGGCCCTTTACCGGCTCCGCCTGCCCGTCCCCCACTTCAAGAAGGACCCAACCGGCTGAAGCAAGGAAGGACGGCAACCCCCGCGCCAGGCGCCGGTAAAAAGCCAGGCCGTCGGGCCCGCCGTCGAGGGCAGCCGCCGGTTCCTTCTGCACCTCGCGTGGAAGGTGCCGAAGCTCCTCGGTAGGGATGTAGGGCGGATTCGACACGATAAG
>JASKLG010000080.1 GCA_030153805.1 Bacillota bacterium
AGCCCGGTCTCCCGCGCCGCCAGGAGCGCCGCCCGCGCCTCCGCCAGCTCGCCCATGGTCTCGATCCACAGGACGTCCGCCCCTGCTGCGGCACAGGCTTCAGCCTGCTCGGCAAAGACGGCGTATGCCTCCTCAAAAGTTAGGTCCCCCCAGGGCGCAAAAAGCCGCCCGGTGGGTCCGATGGAAGCAGCCACCAGCGCCCGCCCGCCGGCCGCTTCCCGCGCCAAGCGCACGCCCGCCGCGTTAATCTCCCGCACCTTGGCGGCAAGGCCGTAGGCAGCTAGCTTGACTCGATTTGCGCCAAAGGTATTAGTCTCGATAATCTGTGCTCCGGCGGCGAGATAGGCCGCATGCACGGCTTGCACGCGCTCAGGGTAAATGAGGTTCCAGCTTTCCGGGGACTCGCCCCGCTTGAGCCCCTGAGCTTGCAGGAGCGTTCCCATGGCCCCGTCGGCGATCACGGCTTTCCCGTCAGCGAGTAGGTCAAATAAGTTCACCGCTCTCCCTCCCTCCGGTAACGGCAGTTTGTGCGCGGACAGGCGAGGCAGCCGCCCACCCCTACCTCAGGCCGCTTCACCCAGGCAATCACCGCCGTCACCGATTTTCTCGGTATGAGAAGTAGCGCCTTACTGAGGCTGATGCCGAGCCTCTCCGCCCCTGCCGCCCTGATAAGCTGTGGTTGTACCGCCAAGTCCCAGTCGGCGTAACCGGGGCTTACCCGGGGAAGAAGGCAGTATCCTTCGCTTTGTGCTTCGGCGGCCACCGAATCGTTCACCTCGTCGGCCAAGGCTTCCGCTGCCGCGGAGCCCGCAGCGTCCAAGATGGCGCCGCGCACATACTCCCCGCGGGCAAAAGCCGCGGCAGCCGCTTCCTCCAGCGCCGGCCCGCAGGTAACGGCGAGAGCCGTGATTCTCTCGGCCCCGGCCAGGCGCCGCACCATGCGCGGTCCGGTGACGGTAAGCTCCGTCCCGGCAAGGGTGATCTTGGTCTCCCCCACCTGCGCCACCGGATACGTGCGCCAGGACAAGGCCGGCCGGAGGAGCTCTTCTGCCTCCGCTACCGCCTCTTCCACCCTCTCCTCCCATCGCGCATCCAACTCTTTGCCTCTCTTCAGGCCGAGGTAACGCACAACCTCGCGTCGGTCAATCCGCATCTTTTTTCCTCCCGGCGTCAAAAGAGGCCCCTTCCCAAAAGGAAGAGGCCTCTTCACGCTCCTCTTATCTTTCAGGAATGCTCCTGCTGGACTTGGCACCGGATCGGGCACTCCCGATTGGTTGCCGGGCTTCATAGGGCCAGTCCCTCCGCCGCTCTTGATAAGAGTTTTATTCGTTTATAGTGAGTTTATTGTAGCCGTTCCTACGGCGGGTGTCAAGAGGGCGCTTTAATCTGATTTAATCTGAGGCAGTAGTGAACTCATCTCGATGGCCGTAAGAGCGGCCTCCCACCCCTTGTTGCCAGCCTTAGTTCCTGCCCGTTCAATAGCCTGTTCAATGCTGTCCGTGGTCAGCACACCGAAGATAACCGGAATCTCTGTCTCCAACGACACATGGGCTATACCTTTGGCGACTTCAGCACTAACATATTCGAAATGAGGAGTGGAGCCACGAATCACTGCGCCTAGGCAGATCACTGCATCGTACCGCCTGCTGTTGGCCAACTGCTTGGCCACCAATGGGATTTCAAAGGCGCCAGGTACCCAAGTAACGGTAAGGTCTTCGTCGGTAGCCCCATGACGCCTTAAGCAGTCAATAGCACCACTTAAAAGCCTATTTGTGATAAACTCATTAAATCTTGATGCCACCAGGGCAAAACGCTTTCCAGATGCGCTTAATTGTCCCTCAATAGTTTTCATTTTCTTGCCCTCTTTCCCTTAAAGATTTAATAAGTGACCTAGCTTGGTACGCTTGGTAGCCAGGTAATGACGGTTTTCATCGGTAGGCGGCATAACCAGCGGTATACGATCAACTATTTCTAAGCCATAGCTACTTAAACCATGGAGCTTGTGCGGGTTATTGGTCATCAAACGAATCTTCTTCACGCCCAAATCTTCTAGGATCTGAGCTCCAATTCCATAGTCCCGCATATCCGGCGGATAGCCCAGAGCCAGATTGGCTTCCACAGTATCGAGACCTTGATCCTGGAGAGCGTACGCATGGAGCTTGGCTTCCAGGCCTATTCCCCGCCCTTCCTGCCGCAGGTATAAGACAACCCCTCGGCCTTCTGTTTCGATATTGCGCAACGCTTGCGCCAACTGGTCACCACAATCACAACGAAGAGAGCCTAGCACATCACCGGTCAGGCACTCGGAGTGCACCCTGACAAGCGTTGGTTCGTCGCCCCCAGGCTCCCCTTTGACAATGGCTAAATGCAGTACGTTACTGATCTCCTCCTTGTAAGCTTTAAGCGTGAAATCGCCGTGTTTAGTGGGCAGATGGACCTCAGCAACCTTGCGAACTAGTTTCTCAGTACGAAGGCGAAAACGAATGAGATCGGCGATGGTGCAAAGTTTTAAACCATGTTTTCTAGTAAACTCGATAAGATCTGGAAGGCGAGCCATGGTTCCGTCGTCTTTGATGATTTCACAGATGACTCCAGCAGGATAGAGGCCAGCCAGACGGGCGAGGTCTACTGCTGCTTCGGTGTGTCCAGCGCGCCTCAAGACACCTCCTTTTTTTGCCCGAAGGGGAAAGACATGCCCTGGCCGGTTGAAGTCGGCTGGTGTAGAATTAGGATCAATGGCTTTTTTTATTGTTAGTGCCCGTTCGTAAGCAGAGATTCCTGTAGTTGTACCTTCACGGGCATCAATAGAGATGGTAAAGGCTGTTTTCATAGGATCCTTGCTATCTGTTACCATGGGTTTTAGGTCTAGTTCATCTGCTCTTTCTTCAGTCAGGGGCAGGCAAACTAGACCACGACCATAACTAATCATGAAATTTATAATCTCAGGGGTGATTTTTTCAGCGGCAGCCACCAGATCCCCTTCGTTTTCCCGATTCTCATCGTCCACGACCACTATTGGTCGCCCTTGTCGTAACTCTTCCAGAACATCTTCAATGGGTGCAAATATAAAAGTGTCCATGCACGTTATCTCCCTTAGCATGATTTTCAGCTTAGAAAGCCATGCTGACCGAGAAAATCTAGGGTAATTCCTCCGGGTCTTCCGGGAGCAACCTTCTTTAAATACCGGAGCACATATTTTCCGATCAGGTCGGCCTCCAAATTAACCTTGTCGCCAGGCTGGCGATATTGCAGTACAGTGTTTTCCAGAGTATGAGGAATGATCGAGACCCAGAATCCCTTTGGCTCGAGGTCACCAACGGTCAGACTGATGCCGTCTACAGCCACTGACCCTTTCTTAACCAGGAGAGAGGTTACTTCTTCGGGAGCGTGGATGGTAAAGATGATGGCATTACCCTCTTTGCGCCGGGCCGACACCTGCCCTACGCCGTCGATATGGCCGGTTAGCAGATGACCGCCCAAACGGTCGCCGACTGCCAGTGCCCGCTCCATGTTGACGTAGTCTCCACTTGTTAAGGATAGAAGATTTGTTTTCCTTAATGTCTCAGGCATTACATCAAAGACCAACTGGTCTCCTTTGCATTGAACGACCGTCAAACATATGCCGTTGATGGCGACACTGTCCCCCAACTTAACTTGTTGGGCAATTGTCGGTTCCTCGATCGCAAGCTGGTTTCGCTGACCCAACAACCTAAGCTCCTTAACCTTACCCATAGCTTCAACTAATCCAGTGAACATGTTCCTTCTCCTTCACTTAATATTTGGGGTAGGCTTCAATAAGAAGATCCTCTCCAATAAAGCGGGTTCCATGAATTCTGGCCAACCAGGCCATGTTCATTAGACTGCGGCCCTGGCCTCCCACCGGAGTGGGGGCAGAAGCACCCCCTACCAGCTTCGGGGCTATCAGGCAATAGATCTTGTCAATTAACCCAGCGTGCAAGGCGGCGTAATTGACTGTGCTGCCGCCTTCCAAGAGAATATGAGTTAATTTACGCTCTGCCAGTCTCGCCAAGAGAACCTCCAGGTCAATATGGCCGTCTTTTGCCGGTACCGGCAGTAGCTCAACACCCGGGATTTGTTGCAGAGGGGAAGACTGACCCACAGCGGACTCTAGGCACGCAATCCAGGTAGGCGCCTTCGAGCCGCTGTGGAGGAGCTTTGCTGTCGGTGGGGTACGCAAATGACTGTCGAGAATGATTCGAATTGGATCCTTGCTATCTGGTTTGGCACAACGAGTGGTTAGCAATGGATCGTCGGCCAGCACCGTCCCGATGCCGACCATGATTGCGTCTACTTGGTCGCGAAGTTCGTGAACCCACTGGCGGGCCTCAGTCCCTGACACCCAGCGGCTGTCACCACTGGCACAGGCGATCTTACCATCCAGCGTCATGGCCCATTTGGCTGTTACAAAAGGTCTCCGCTTTGTCATATAAGTAATAAATGCTTCGTTTAGATAACGTGCTTCCTGCTCACGGACACCAACAATCACTTCAATGTTTGCTTCTCGCAGGCGTGCGAATCCTTTGCCCGAGACCAGGGGGTTAGGGTCTGTCATAGCGGCTATCACCCGTTTGATCCCAGCAGCAATAATCCGTTCTGTGCATGGAGGGGTGAGCCCATGGTGACAGCAAGGCTCTAAGGTAACGTAAAGATCAGCCCCACGGGCTTGGTCCCCTGCCTGCTCCAGAGCGAAAACTTCGGCGTGGGCTTGTCCCGCTTGGGGATGAAATCCTTCACCAACTACCTTGTCGCCCTGAACAATCACAGCACCCACCAGGGGATTGGGGGATGTGCGTCCCCGGGCAATGGCCGCTAGTTCAAGCGCTCTGTCCATGTATTGTAGCTCGATTTTTTCCTGCTTCACGGTCAAGCCTCCCAAAATCAAAACCCCTGAGGAAGACACCCTCAGGGGTAACAAAAATAAAACGGATAATGGTTTCTTGAATCCTTCTCCCATCCAGACTTTACTGTCGGCTCCGGATCTTCCCCGGATCGGCCTTGCGGCTCGCGGGCTTAGGCCAAAAAATGACCATCACCGCCGGTGCGGAATTGAGGATATCTCCTCTCACCAGCCCCTGAAGGACCCATATGAAATTCTTCGCTAATTGTAGCACGTTCCCGTTGGAATGACAAGGCGGAATTTGGTTCTGTTAGTGTCAAGACTTAGCAATAGAGGCTCCTCGCACCTGATGTGCCGATGTGCATCGAAGCGTGGGTTTAAGGTCTGGCCTTCATCTTTCGAGTTATGCTAAACTGATGTAGTGTGGATCAAGTTGAAAGAAAGGGCGTACGGCAAATGTCAGTCGAAAAAAGTGTCAAGCTTACAAGAACATCCCAAACCAAACAGGACACAGAGGAGATGTTGTCGCCCACCCCTCTGCGGCTTTTTTGGACGTTTCTCGCCATCGGCGCCTTTACCTTTGGCGGCGGTTATGCCATGATCCCGCTCATCAAAAAGTCCATCGTCGAGCGCACCCGCTGGATGGAAGAGGAAGAGTTCGTAGACGCCATCGCCATCGCCCAGAGCTCCCCCGGCCCCATCGCCGTGAACATCGCCACCCTGACCGGTTACAAGCTGAGCGGCCTGGGCGGCGCACTCTTTTCCGTGGTGGGGGCCACCCTCCCGTCTTTCATTACTATTTTGGTGGTCGCCTCCATCTTTCTTGGCGTCCAGCACAACTCCTACGTACGCGCCGCCATGGCGGGGATGCGCCCGGCGGTGATCGCCCTCATGGCTGCCGCCGTGTTAGACGTAGGAAAGACAGCCATCAAAAGCCGTTTCAGCACTGTTCTTGGACTTTTAGCCCTCGTGGCGCTCACCGTGTTTAACGTGCATCCAGTGCTCGTCATCGTCGCGGCAGCCGCCGCGGGCGTGGCCGCCTCCCGTCTGGGGCTTGCTCAAGTTCCAAACGGAGCCGATCAAAAAGAGCAGAATAAGGAGACCAGGTAAGACATGATGGTGCTCAACCTTTTTCTCACTTTCTTCAAAATCGGCCTTTTCAGCTTCGGCGGCGGTTACGCCATGATCCCGCTAATCCAGAGGGAAATTGTGACCCTGCACCGGTGGTTGACTCTGTCCCAGTTTATTGACGTGATCGCCATCTCGCAGGTAACGCCTGGGCCGATCGCCATTAATGCCGCGACCTTTGTCGGCTACAAGGTCGCCGGGGTCTGGGGTTCGGCGGCCGCCACGGCCGGCGTGGTAATGCCCTCGCTGCTCGTGAGCCTGGGACTCACGTGGGCCTTTCTCCGCTACCGTTCGCTGGCTGTGGTCAAGGCCATGTTTACCGGCATTCGCCCCGCGGTGGTAGCCCTTATTTTAGCGGCCACCTTGAGCATTCTTCCCTCATCCATTACCAATTTTGCCGGCCTACTGATTGCGCTTTCGGCTTTCTTGGCCATCCGCTACTTCAAACTCGATCCAATCCTAGCGCTGGTCTTGGCCGCCGCTCTCGGTATCTTTATCGGCTAGCCGCCTGAGCTGGCGCACCTTCAAGCGGCGCAGACGGTTAATGGCTGCGGCAACCTCGTACGGGCGCGGCATGGCCAGTTCGCCAGGGTGCTGCCCCCGCCAGGGCGAGATCACCTCGAGCCCTCCGCGGGCGCAGTCGCCAAACACAGCGCCAATCACTTCGCGCAGCGTCCGGCGTCCGTCCAGGTAACGTCCGGTCGCATAGCGAAGCATGGCCGCAATGGCGTTGGCTTGGGCCGGGTCTACCAGTTGTTCCACATTGGCAAGATCGAGTTCCTCATGGCCGAGGAGAACGGTATCCGTTCCCTTGG
>JASKLG010000023.1 GCA_030153805.1 Bacillota bacterium
CTTAGAGTCATCTTCATTACGTTTAAAGGAATGACGGGAACACCGTACTTTTGTGCGAGCTCTTCGGCCAGAGCTCGGGTCTCGTCCTTATCCGGGTAAAGAGAGTTTAGAACAACTACATATGGTTTACCAATTTCCCGCAGTTCCTGAACCACTCTCTCCTCAGCCGGCTCGTAGTTCGCGCGCGGGATATCTACAATGGAACCGTCCGTAGTAACCACGAGCCCGATGGTGGCATGCTCGGAGATAACTTTGCGCGTTCCCATCTCCGCCGCCTGCTCAAACGGGATTTCCTCCTCGAACCAAGGAGTACGAACCATGCGCGGTCCCTCGTCTTCTTCATACCCGAGGGCACCCTTTACCGTATAACCGACGCAGTCTACCATACGAACCCGGAACTTGATATTGTCTCTCAAAGTAACTTCTACCGCTTCCTCCGGGATAAACTTAGGTTCCGTAGTAGTAATGGTACGTCCCGTGCCACTTTGAGGCAGCTCATCTAAAGCGCGTTCCCGCTCCGGTCCTTCCTGCATGTAAGGGAGTACCAGAAGCTCCATGAAACGCTTGATAAAAGTTGACTTGCCGGTACGTACTGGACCAATCGTGCCGATGTAAATATCTCCACCCGTGCGCTCCACTATGTCCTTAAAGAGGTCAAACTTCTCCACCCCTCATCCCTCCCGTACCACATCTTACTTAATCTTACTTATGAAGCCAGCAAGATAGAACAGGACGCTTTCTTGAACAGTATATGTATATGATGCGGCCCGCTCTTGTAAGACAAAAAAGCGAGTGCACCAAGCACCCGCTCTTAATTCTTGGGCACTGCCGTAACTTTAATAGGTGTGCCGCGATAGGGATAGAGCTCACGAATACGGTTTTCCACACGCCGGAGGTAGGAAAAGTGGACTGCTTCAGGACGGCTGGCAATCAGAGAAAATCGCGGTGGTTTTGTGGCGGTCTGCTTAAGGGCGTAGAGCCGGGTCGCCTGTCCGTGTACCTGTGGCGGTGGGGTAAAGGTAAGAAGGTCGGTCAGTAAAGCTGCCAAATCCTCCGGCGGTATAACATGGCTTTGCGATTCCTGGACCTCTAGAATTGTCTCCAGAAGTCGCCCAACTTGACGCCCGGTTAAGGCCGAAACTAGAAGGACAGGAGCGTAAGCACAAAACGACAATTTCCTTTGCATCTCTTCCTGGTAGACTTTTAGTTCGTTCGGAGGGAGGCGCATAAGATCCCATTTGTTGGCGACGATAATCAGCCCTCGTCCGGCTTCATGTGCATAACCGGCGATCCGCTGATCCTGCTCGCATACACCTTCCGGCCCGTCCAGCACTAGGACGGCAATATCACAGCTTTCGATGGCGCGGTGCGTACGTAGTGCACTGTAGTATTCGGTGGCCTCTTTAATCTTGGCGCTGCGTCTCAGGCCGGCCGTATCTACCAGGACCAACCTGTGTCCTTCAAAGGTGAATGGAGTATCCACGGCGTCGCGAGTTGTACCTGGTACCGGGCTGGTCACTACGCGTTCGGAGCCCAAGATGGCATTAACCAAGGAAGATTTACCTACGTTCGGCCGACCGATAATCGCCACCCGGATCGCCTCTTCTTCCTGAGGAGTCGGAGCCGTCGCCGGAAGCAGGGCAACAATTTTGTCTAAGAGGTCGCCGGTATTCAGCCCGTTTAAAGCGGAAAGCGCAAGCGGCTCTCCCAGACCTAGGGAATAAAATTCGACCGCCTGTGCTTCTTGTTTAGGGTTATCTAGTTTATTCACAACCAGAAGCACTGGTTTTTTGCTCCGCCTTAAAAGATCAGCTACTTCAGCGTCTGCACCTGTAACCCCGCTCCGCCCGTCCACAAGGAAAACGATGACGTCCGCTTCACTTATTGCCAGGCGGGCCTGCTGTTCCACAGCCCGCGCGAGCCCTTCTTCCGTCGCCGCTCCTAGGCCACCTGTATCAATAAGCGTGAATTCCCGCCCGTTCCATTCGCAGGAAGCATAAAGCCGATCGCGGGTTACTCCCGGGCGATCTTCTACTATGGCCAACCTGCGGCCCACCAGCCGATTGAAAAGAGTTGATTTGCCAACGTTGGGACGGCCAACAATGGCCACCAGCGGCTTATTTTCCAAGTCGGCCTTCACCTCCCTTTACCAACTCCTCCCAGACCTCCTTGGGTGAGGCCGCTAACTTCACTTCACACCCAAGGGCTTCCCGGAGTTGATCGAAAGTCCAATCATCTAAGGTTAAGCCCTCGCTGGAAAACATAACTCTCGGTAGGAAAACGGGGCCCGTCGGACTGTTGTCGCGGAAATGAACTAGCAAATCCTGGGCCGTAAGCAACCCTGCCACGCGCACACTTGGCCCCCAGAAGGAGTTTTGCACTACCTGCACCTCGGCATGCCAACCGGGGCGCGAGTTCCACCAGGCGGCCAATTTGTTTATGGTAGGTGCGGCAGCTGTTCCTGTAACCAAAGTGAAACTGCACCCCTTTGACGTCGGTTCCGGTAAATTGGCCAGCTCATCAAGGAAGCGCCGTATTAACCCTACCCCGTTTTCGAGTTGTGGGTAGCCGTCGTAATGGTGAGCCGGAGGAACGTCGACCCCCGCCAAAGCGTAGAACTCATCGGCCAGATAGAAAAAGGTTGCGCCCAAAGAGGAGCGGAAACCTGCCTGGACCTTCTGGGCCCAATCGATCAGCGCGCGGGCCATCTCCGGCGTGTGGGCGGAAAGAGCGGGCAGCCCGTTCCGGAAACGGGTAAGACCCACCGGAACCGCGGCCACAGAGGCTACCGCCGGCCAGAAGCGGGCCAGTTCATTTACCGTGCGTTCGAGTTCCGGCCCGTCGTTGAGGCCGGGGCAAAGCACCAGCTGGCAGTGCAGCTCGATTCCGGCTGTAGCCAAAGCTTCGAGCTGCTCACGAATCCTGGCCGCCTGGGGGTTACGCATAAGGCTTTGGCGCAGCGGACCATCTAGCGTATGCACGGAAATGTATAGGGGGCTCAAATGTTCCTTGATTATCCGTTCGAAATCGGCTGCGGAAAGGTTGGTAAGGGTAATAAAATTACCCTGAAGAACAGAAAGCCGCCAGTCGTCATCTTTAACGTACAAGCTTGGCCGTAGGCCCCGGGGCATCTGATCGACAAAACAAAACAGGCAGTGATTCCGGCAGCGGCGGATGCCGTCTGAAGTAGCCTGGACAAAGCTTAAGCCCAGTTCTTCTTCCCATTCTTTTTCTATTTCCAGGATTTCTTCGCTGCCGTCTTTCTTTGCGATGGTAAGCTCTACAGCTTCGCCCGCACAAGCATAGGTAAAGTCGATCAGGTCACGAACAGGCCTCCCGTCGGCGCTAAGAACACGATCGCCCGGCTCAATACCTAGCTCTGCGGCAATGCTGCCCGGAGCAACTGCGGCTACCTCCAAGCCTCGCTTCACCCTACTTCACACCTTTTTGCTATCTGAACTCTTAAAATGGCGTCTTCGCCGTCTAATTATCCTATATTAGTTCAATCAGCGTCAAGACCGGTCTTCTTCCGCACACTGGCTACACAACGGGCAAGGCAGGGCAGCGAACGACGGATGCCGTAGGCAGCCAGAGTCCGCCCGGCAAAGACTAATCCCAACCGCCGGGAAAGAAAACCGCCGATACGGGTCCAAATGTTGAGGCATTCGTCTGTCCGGACAAAGAGAATCTCATCCGGAGGCCAGCCGCAGTGTTCCAAGGTACTCCGGAGCGCTCTCTCTACGAGTTTCCCTGCAGGACCATGCCCTAGAATGAACACCTGGTTGCCCTGGTTATCTTGCGCCAGGGCCAGGGGAACCCCGAAATCTTTTGTGCTCGCGCGGTCAAAATAAGGTAACCGAACGATATCTTCACCCGACGCATCCCAAGGGTTCAACCATCCCAGGTGTAGGGCAGCGGCGGCCACCGATGAGTGAGCCCGACCGTAGCAACAGTAAAAAATAATCATGACGCTTCCCAAACTTGCTTAACAAGCGAGGCCAGTTTAGGAATGGCAAGTTCGGTCCCCAGGGTAACCAGTGGGCGCCCAATCCTTACCCACCCTAAGCGGCGCGAGAGAAAGCCACCTAATCGCATCCATACGTTTACCGCCGGGATGGTGTTGACAAATAAGATTCCCTCGCTCTTACCGGCAAGATCGAAGGCGAATCGGATTGTGCGCTCCAGAATGGCGGCTGCTCCGGCCCGACCGAGAACGAAGACCTCGTTGCCCCGGGCGTCGGTACCATAAAAAAACAGCCTGCCCTGATCTAAGTGGGTATGCTGGTCGAAAAACGGGAGAGCCCTAATGGCCTCCCGGCTGGGCTTTGGAAGTGGTAGAAGGCCGAGGTGGATGGCGGCGGCCGCGACTGAAGAATGGGCGCCCCCGTAGCAATGGTAGATGATCCGCATAGTCGCTTCCTCTCCGGTCAGTGGTGGGTCAGAAAATAGGTGCCGTTTTCTAGGTCGTGCACCATGGCATCAAGAATTCGGCTGAGGTAAAGGGCAATACGTTCCCGCTCCCGAACATCGGCAGCATAAAAGATTGGCACTCCTCCCCCACCGACGGTTTCTGGATTGGTAGTGACGATGGCGATGATATCCTTGAGGCGTCTAAACTCCATTTTCCTCCCTTCCTCGTCTCTAATCGCTTGCTCTGCGGCCGATTAGAGTACGCAGCGGACGCCGCACAGCGCTCTCCAGCACCGGAACCTTGCCTACGGCCGTTACAGCCAATTCTTTGTCCGGTTCGACCGGCAATATAAAGAGGGCAGCACGGCCGGTAGCAGTATTTAGGCGACAAAGCGGCGTGAATTCAGGCTCGGCCACATCTTTACGCACACCAAGCAAAGTGGCTACTTCATGCGCTATTGCCTGACGTTGACCGAGATTAGCCAAAGTTGTACGTGCATTGTCGTCTTTAGGTTCAATCACTACCCCAACTCCGTAACGCTCCATAAGATTTCTGGATTCAATCAACCCTACATTCATGATAAGGATGTCCTCAACGAATAGATTGGCGCCGCGGAAGTGCACCTGTCCCAGACGAACAACGGCAATATCTTTTATCATTTTCCCCCGGCGAAAATGGGCCAACGAAAAGCTTAAAATAACACCGGCTACGAAACCAACAACAGCAGGTAGCCAGGTAGCCAGGGAACTGGTCACCAAAGCTACCAACATTACTAAGTAGTTCCGTCCCTCGAAAACACGGGCAATGCCCTCGATGTAGTCAGGCCCGCGCGGCACAAGTTCGCTTTCGTCCAGCTTTTCCAGCGTTTTGCGTTCCATATCTCGTATGTCGCGGAACTGTTGGGCTGCCAGAGCCAGAAACGTTACCGCTGTGTATTCTTTGGCCAAAAGCGCGGGAATGGCCACTGCGCCCAAAAAGGCAGCGATAAAGCCCAAAGAAAGGTGAGCAATCACTCCATGGGGATAACTTGGGTATTGGCGGTAATCAATGTGAAGCATATAAATGCGAAAGAGAAAGCCCAGGGCCAAGCCCAGGGCAATGGCCTCTCGGTGCGCCAACATAGCTATTTCTTCTTCTGGCCGAGCAAAGTCATGAATTCAAAGCGCTGGATTTTGCGCTTGAGTTCATCCCAACTGCCCGTACTTAAATACAGGTAGGCGGCACCGCCAACTATGAGCAAAACGAGAGTCCAGGCAAGGGCCGTCCAGGAGCCGGTGCGCTGGGTTACCGGCGCGGGTTGGGTGCGCGCGGGAGTACCGGCTACGCCGAGGGCTCTGGGCACGCTTTCGGCAAACAGCTTTACTCCCCGCTCGGCCGCTTCCCGAGTATTTTCGTGCGTTCCCACTTCAATCAGTAAGGCTCGGTCGAATAGGTCCTGGTTGTACCCGCCACGGGCGAGAAAAATGCCTTTTATTAAGCCGGGATTTTCACGGTCATTGATTTCTTTCAGCTGCTTGGCAAAATTGAGGTTCGCCTTAATCTTAGGATTTTCGCGCCCGACCACTAAGGTAACTTTGGTTACATTTTCGCCTTTAACGGTGGCAACGTATTGCTCGCGTGGAACGGCGTCACGATGCACGTCGAAAATGGCAGCCGGACGGCGGCGTAGGAGCTCGGCAACGGTCCGCCGGGACCGCGTGTACGCCATGGCATCGTGGGGATCATGTGAAGTGGTGCTGTGTATGACGCCGAGCCCCAGCTGCTTCAAACGTGAAGCCATGGCCCTCCCGACTTTGAAAATGCCGCCTTGTCCATAGATGCTGGCCGACCCGTCCGAAGGAACGTAAGACTCATCGCTGTGTGTGTGGTAAATGGCCACCGCTTTGTTGCGCACGGCGCTCACCGGACTGGTGCGAAACGGGAAAAGGACCGAAAACCAGGCTGCAGGCCCGCTCCCCTCTTCTTGTGGGCGTAGAGAGATTTTGCCAAGATACTCACAGTACGCCTTATCCTTTTCGAGGCGGGTGACACGGTAGTGGCTGTTGTCCTCCGCAATGAACTCATCGCCTATAGATACCTCTAATGCCGTTTGAAAGATGACCTGACCCTTGGGATCCAGAAACGAATAGTAGCCGTCGGCGCGTTCTTGGTGGGCAAAGGTGGTAGCACTGGCTAGAATAACGATTAAAAGCGATAGGACTGTAGCAACAAGATGCCTATTCACGACCTTCACCCTTCCCTGTCCTTTCCCGGAGGTGTTCTGCGTCCCGCCCGGAACCGGTCGCCTGAATGCCCCGCAACCGGTGTTCATAGAGTTCCTCTTCCGAGCCGCCGGCAAGTTTTTCCCGCGTTTCACCGATGACTTCGACAAGAAGAACGGAAAGAAGGCCGGCCAAAACTACCGTATCATACGCTCCGGCTCCCCCAATCGCTGCCCGCCCCGGGGTGCCCGTGGCCAGGAGCCGGACAAAATAAATCACGTCTGCCAGAATGACTCCTACCGTGGCGGCGATAAACGACCCCCGCCGCGATCTTCCACTCAAGTAACCGGTGATGCCGGCAATGAGGGCATATACGTACGTGGGATCGAGGAGCATGGTACCCGGCTCGGCCGGAAGTAACCGGCCGGCGGTGTAGACTGCACCGGCGGTTATTACGGTGGCCAGGGCGGTACGGCTCCATTCATGTTGTGTTCCGGCGCGGCTCAAGATATACCCGGCCAAAAAGAGCGGTACCAGACCTCCACCTATATTAATCACGAGTTGAGTTGGTGGCGGCCAGAGGGTAAGGTTAACGTAAGCGCCTACGATCATAAGGGCCAGGAAAAAGAGAGCCTGTTTGTCGGTCAGGTGCATTCGGTCTAGGACGCGCTGGGCCAAGCCGAAATAGACCAGCACTGTGACTACGATTAGAGCTATGAGACCGGTGGGCATGAAAACCACCTCTTCATATGAATCGGGCAAAGCTATATTTCCCCCCGTTTCCTCCTCTTATGCAAAATAAAAAAGCACCTACAAGATGGCAGGTGCTGAGAAAAACGTTATAGTTTACCTGGCGCGTTGCTCAAGGTAGTCCGTTAGCCGGCGCTGCACGGCGAAATGCCATGTGTCACCTTTCAGGACTACCGGCACACGCCGTAGTTCTCCTAGGTTTTTGGCTCCGGCAAGAGCTAAAGCGCAACATAGCTCTTCCTTCCAACGCTCAACAAGGGCAACTCCGGCCTTTACACCGTCCTGAACCACCGCTTTGAGAAGCGGTACCGCTACGCCGCACAGGCGTGCACCTAAAGCTAAGGCCTTAGCCATATCCAGACCGGTACGCAGGCCTCCGGAAGCGCACACCTCAGCCTCGGGACAAGCGGCGATTACGTCGAGAAGGCTCCAGGCAGTGGGAAGGCCCCAGTCAAGGAAGGTAGCACTCTTGCGACCACGGCGGGCCTCCTCGATGGCGATAAAATTGGTTCCGCCCTTTCCTCCCAAATCGAGGCCCCGTACCCCGAGGGCCAGCAGCCGCTGAGCAGTCTTTCCCGTTATTCCACTTCCCACTTCTTTGGCAATAACTGGTACGGATACCCTTTGAGTAATGGCGGCTATCTTGTCGCTCCAAAAAAAGACTCTATCGCCTTCGGGCATGGTAAGTTCCTGTGCGGCATTGAGGTGAAGCTGTAACCCCTGGGCCTCGAGCATCTCTATGGCTTGCCGGGCCTCGTCCGGCGTACTCGCTGCCGATAGGTTGGCTAAAATAATGCCCTTGGGATTGATCCGGCGAACGATGGTAAAGGTGTATTCCAGATTTGGCTCCTCCAACGCCGCCTTTTGCGAACCTACCGCCATGGGCAAACCAGTTTCCTTGGCCACATGAGCGAGGCGGGCGTTAACGCGCGCGGTTTCCGCCGTTCCACCGGTTAGAGCATTGATAAGAATGGGAAAAGGGAGTTCAAGTCCGCAAAAACGCGTGCTGAGGTCGATGGCACTGAACGCCAGATCAGGTACAGCCTCAGGCACGAGTAGGACATCTTCAAACCCCGTGTAGCCCGGCCCGTCGGCAAAGCCGAGGGCCAGGCGCAGGTGTTCATTTTTTCTTTTAGTACGCAAAGGTTCACGCTGAGGTTGCATCACTGTTTTCGCCTGCTATTTCCGTTGGCGTCGCATCGTCAGAGCCAGGTGCTTCAGAAGCAACATCTTCCTGCGGCGGCGCGACTGGTTGAAGCTCCGGCGGGACTTGTTTGATGCTTAAGCTGATGCGGCGCTCATCTTCGTTGATGTCCAATACCTTAACCTTGACCCGCTGCCCAATCTGAACCACTTCACTCGGATGGCCGACATGCCGCGGGGCCAGCTGTGAAATATGCACTAGTCCTTCAATACCATCCATTAGCTTAACGAATGCCCCAAAGTTGAGGATGTTGGTAACTACGCCATCATGGACGGTGCCCACGGGGAACTTCTGGCGAATTTCCGTCCAGGGGTCTGGCTTCACCTGCTTCAGGCCAAGGGATATACGGCCTCGCTCGCGGTCGAGGCGCAGCACCTTGACATCGACCTCATCGCCCTCATGGACCACTTCGGACGGATGCCGAACGCGTGACCAAGAAAGTTCAGAAATATGGATTAAACCTTCTGCCCCGCCCAGGTCAACAAAAACACCGAAATCGGTCAGCTTCGTCACCCGCCCGTGGCGAACCTGGCCTTCTTCCAGTTCCGCCCAGAGAGCTTCGCGCCTGGCTTCCCTTTCCTCTTCGAGCACTGCGCGGTGGGAAAGAATGACCCGCCGCCTTTGGGGTTCGAGTTCGATGATTTTGGCCTTCAGGGTCTGGCCTACATAGTGGGAAAGATCGGCCTCATAACGCAGCCCAACTTGGGATGCCGGCATGAAGGCGCGCAAGCCCACAAACACGATGAGTCCGCCCTTAACAACCTCGAGCACTTCCCCTTCGACAGGGACACCTTCTTCGTAACGCCGTTTTAGCTCCCGCCAAGTTTCTTCCTGGTCGGCCCGGCGCTTGGATAGCACAAGATTGTTGCCTTCCGCGTCCACCTTCACCACAATAACCTTGACCTCTTGCCCCACCTGGACAACCTCATCCGGCGAGTTAAAAGGCCTGTTGCTCAGTTCCGCTAGAGGTATAACGCCTTCGGATTTGTATCCGACATCGACCAGTACTCCATCATTGTCGATGCGCACCACTTTCCCAGTCACTACCTGCCCTTCGTGCAGGGAAAGGAAGGACTTGGCGTAGAGGTCTTCTACGCTCTCGGCGGATTTGCCGGGCACCTCAACTGGCGGAGACTGGTCGTTCTTCTCAGTTTCCGGTAGGCCGGCAGGCTCAGGAGCAGCTGCCGCATCAGGGGTTGTCGGTTCTGTTCCTTCTGCCATCTTCTCTTCAACTAGATACTCTTCGCTCATTGTGCCGCAGACCTCCTCAATGATTTCCTCCGGTGCCGACGCACCCGCGGTTACACCTACTATCTCCTTGCCGACCAGCCACTCCCGTTTAAGTTCGGCAGCGCTGCCGACCAGATAAGTAGGAACACCCTCTTCCCGGCAAACTTGAACCAGGCGGCGGGTGTTGGCACTCTGGGAACTACCCACCACTATCATTACGTCTACCTGCTGAGCCAATTTCCTGGCAGCAGCCTGACGTTCAGTGGTTGCAAAACACAAGGTACTGTAAAGCGTAACCTCAACTCCGCGCCGACGCAGGGCGGCAGCCACTGCCTCGACGTTTTCAGGAGTTTGCGTAGTTTGCGCTAAGAGGGCCACCCGGGCGGGCAGCGCGGGAAGTTTCTCCACTTCTTCTGGCATAGCTACTACTGTAACCGGCTTAGCTGCCCATTCGAGTATACCCTTCACCTCGGGATGTTCTTTTTCTCCAACAAGTACTACCTCTTCTCCGGCAGCAGTTAACTGACGGGCCAGCTCCTGCACTTTTTTCACCCGGGGACATGTCCCGTCATAAATCTTAAATCCCCGTGCCAGTGCCTCTTCAAAGTGCCGGGGCCCGACGCCATGAGCCCGAATGACTAATGCTCCAGGGGTAACCCCGTTGAGGTCGTTTATTACCCGGGCTCCCGCCTGTTCCAAGGTTGTCACTACTTTTTCGTTGTGAACCAGCGGACCCCAAGTATAAACCTGGTCTTCTTCTCTTAGTGCCTGGTGCGCCAGCTTAATAGCCCCTCTGACACCCGGGCAGAAACCACTCGGATCGGCTCGAATAACTTTCACTACCATCTTCCTCTTACTCCAAGTCACCCCTAATATGGGGCAGAAGTTATAGTCATATTCGCGACTCAGGACCAGAATTCCTTCCCCAAACTCGCTGCGTGGAAAAAAGATACCCCCTTTTCCAGGGGGTACCTGAAGTTAATCATACCACCTGCGATACAAAGCTTCGACCTAGTTCAACGGCCTTCTGGTTGAGGGGAAGGAGATCCTGGTGGTGAGCCGGAAGCTTTTTCCGCAGCGTATCTAGCAGTCCTTCTACACTTACTACCCGGGTAGCCTCCACCACCGCACCCAAGGCCACCATATTGGCTACCCGCTGGTTGCCCAATTCGGTGGCCGTGGCCGTAGCCGGCACCTTGATAACAGTTACATCGGTACGCCGCGGCTCGCGGTTGATCATAGAACTGTTGATGACCAAAACTCCGCCCGGTTTCACCCTATCTTCAAATTTATCTAGAGACGGCAGATTCATGGCCACCACACAGCTCGGCCTCGTCACCACTGGTGACCCGATCTCGTGATCAGAAACGACTACCGTGCAGTTCGCCGTGCCGCCACGCATTTCCGGTCCATAGGAGGGGATCCAGGATACCTTTTTGCCTTCATACAACGCTGCATAAGCGATAAGCTGCCCCATCAGCAGTACGCCCTGCCCGCCGAACCCGGCAAATATGAACTCCTGTTGCACTTACTCCGCCTCCTTTGGAACCTTGAACTCGCCAAGAGGATAATAGGGAATCATGTTTTCTTCCAGCCATGCCAAGGCCTTTTTGGGGGGTAGGCCCCAGTTGGTAGGACAGGTAGAAAGTACCTCTACCAGAGCAAAGCCATGATCGTTTACCTGTACCTCAAAGGCGCGCTTTATGGCCCGCTTGGCCTGCTGAATGTGGGCAGGCGAGTTGACGGCTACCCGGGCAATATAACGGGGTGCCACCAGCGTGGCTAGAAGTTCGGCCATGCGAATGGGATAACCGCAAACTTCTACGTCGCGTCCGAAGGGCGAAGTGGTAGTCTTCTGCCCGGCCAAGGTCGTCGGCGCCATCTGGCCGCCGGTCATGCCGTAGATGGCATTGTTAACGTAAATTACGGTTATGGCTTCCCCGCGATTGGCGGCGTGCACAATCTCGGCCGTACCGATGGAAGCCAGATCACCGTCGCCTTGATAGGTGAAAACCACGCGGTCGGGCAAGGCCCGCTTAATCCCCGTAGCCACTGCCGGAGCGCGTCCATGGGCAGCTTCCTGAAAGTCTACGTTGAAGTAATTATAAGCCAAAACCGCACAACCTACGGGAGCAACACCAATCGTCCGTTCGGCTATATCTAGCTCATCGATCGCCTCGGCAATGAGGCGGTGGACAATTCCGTGGGTGCACCCTGGGCAATAGTGGGTGCTTACGTCGGCCAGGGAACGGGGCCGAGTGAATACAGGTTTCACTCTCAACACCTCCTTTAAGCAAGCTTCTCGATTTCGGCCAAGACTTCTTCCGGTGTTGGCACCATGCCGCCCGAACGGCCGTAGAAGTAAACCGGTCGCCGCCCGTCTACCGCTAGCCTTACGTCTTCAACCATTTGGCCGCAATTCATCTCAACCGTAAGGAAATTCTTGGCCGCATCTGCCAACCGGCCCAGAGCGTCGTAAGGATAAGGCCATAGGGTAATGGGGCGGAAGAGCCCGGCCTTGATTCCTTTTTCGCGGGCGGCATCGACGGCGCTGCGCGCGATGCGGGCAACCGTACCGTAGGCAACCACCACTACCTCAGCATCCCCGGTAAGGTATTCGTCCCAACGGATTTCTTCGCGCACTATTTGGGCGTACTTCGCCTGCAGGTGCCGGTTATGTTCTTCCAAGCGTTCAGGTTGGAGCTCCAGCGACGTAATGATGTTCTTAGGACGGTCTTTTGTCCACCCGGTAGTGGCCCAAGGTTTCGGCGGCAACTCTTTCTTCACTTCATCCGGAAAGGTCACCGGTTCCATCATTTGCCCAAGAAGGCCATCGCCCATGATCATGACCGGGTTGCGATACTTGTCTGCCAGATCGAAGGCCAGAATCGTAAGGTCCACAACCTCCTGGACGGAAGCCGGAGCCAGCACTATCAAGCGGTAGTCACCATGTCCACCGCCTTTGGTGGCCTGAAGATAATCTGACTGTGACGGTTGAATGCTTCCTAAGCCCGGACCGCCGCGAGCCATATTGACTACAACGCAGGGAAGCTCGGCACCCGCGATATAGGAGAGGCCTTCCTGCTTCAGGCTGATCCCCGGACTGGAGGACGAAGTCATGACGCGCGCTCCTGCGCCGGAGGCACCGTAAACCATATTGATGGCGGCAACTTCCGATTCCGCCTGGAGAAAAACTCCACCCACTTCAGGCATACGCCGGGACAGATATTCAGGCAGTTCGCTTTGCGGCGTGATCGGATAAGCAAAGTAAAGCCGACAGCCCGCTCTGACCGCAGCTTCCCCTAGAGCCTCGTTGCCCTTCATCAAAAGTTTTTCGCTCACCGTTCTACCCTCCTCCTACTCCCGGTAGACTTCAATAACACAATCTGGGCACATCCGCGCGCACAGCGCGCAGCCAATACACTCCTCTGGATCGGTTAAGGTAACCGGGTGATAACCAAGCTTATTGATCTTTTTGGGGTCAAGAGCGAGGATCTTATGCGGGCAGACCGTGGTACATAATTCGCATCCTTTGCACCTGTCTTCGTTGATAACAACTTTACCCTTGGCCAAATCGTTTCCCCTCCCTTACTCTTGATAGGGACAGCCCCTTTGGTTTTCCCGGGCGACAATTACCGCCCCCCGATCACGCTTTACAACCTCCCTCCTGAGCCATGGGGGCTTTAGGATGATCTTGATGGGAAAAATGTTGATTTCTAAATCTTCTAGTTCAAGGGCCAGGTCGGCGCGTACAGCCGCGGCAACCACAGGCAGTCCTAAGCTCTTGGATGCCTCTTGAAGCACTTCAAGGCCGCTACGGACAATGCTAGATGTCGTCTCAGAGCCGAGGTTGGTGTTGGCAATGAATCCGGTAGCCTTCAGGTGCGTTGCGCGTTCAATGGTCTCCCGCATTTTTGCTATGCTTGGTACGTCGCGGGTAAAGGGCCGGCAGGTGTTAACTACAAGTAGCATAGCGTACTTACGCTTTTTGAGTTCGTCGCTGAATTGCCCCAGGGCTGTAGCTCCCGGGTCGTCGCCGCCGACATCAATTACCACGGTAAGTTCTGGGTCGGCGAGGGCTCCGTAAATGCGCGGGACGATTACCGGAAGGTCTGCCTGGGCCAGTTCTCCTGCCGGCGCGATCACTTCGATTCCCTGGCCAGCCAGTTCTGCCGCTATATCACGGGAACGAAAATATGGACTTACAATGTCGAGGTCGACCAGAGAAACTTTCTGCCCGTTTCGGGCAAGGTAGAGGGCATAATTGAGGGCTATCTCTGTCTTGCCGCTGCCGAAAGCCCCTGCGAAGATCACGATCCGTTCGCGAATATTCATATGCCGTCCTCACATCCTTGAAGGGGACTAAGCATACTCTCGGGCCTGTTCTTCGCCGGCTAAAACGCGCCACGCACCTTGAACCAAAGCTTCCATCTCTCCTTCTCCCGGATACGTCATGACCGGTGCCAGAAAGCCGACTCTTTCTTTGATCCATCCCGTCAAAAGTTCTGAGTTCGCCAGCCCCCCTGTGAGAACTACCGCATCCACTTCACCGTTAAACACCGCCGCCAGGGCCGCAATCCCTTTGGCCACTTGGTAAGCGAGCGCCTGGTAAACCAATCGGGCGTGGGTATCTCCGGCACGCACCCGTGCCTCCACCTCTTGAGCGTTGTTGGTACCGAGATGCGCCATCAGCCCCCCCCGGCCACTCAGTTTGCGTAAGATTTCCTGCTGAGAGTAGCGGCCGCTGAAACACAACCTCACCAAGTCCCCTGCCGGCACCGTCCCACTTCGTTCCGGCGACAGAGGACCTTCCCCGTCCAGAGCATTATTTACATCTACCACCCGCCCTTTCTTATGAGCGCCAATGGAGATGCCGCCGCCTAAATGCGCAACGATAAGGTTTACCTCGTCATAAGACCGCCCCAGAGCCCTGGCGGCTCGCCGCCCTACAGCCTTTTGGTTCAAAGCATGGAATTTGCTTTCACGCGGAAGCTCCGGTAGGCCGGAAATCCTGGCCACATCGTCCAGCTCGTCCACGACCACCGGATCTACCGTGAAGGCAGGTATGCCCCCTGCTGCCTGGGCGAGCTCATAGGCCAAAATCGGGCCTAGGTTGGAAGCGTGTTCACCGCGCTTCGCTGCCTTGAGATCCTCAAGCATAGCCTTATTAATCAGATACGTCCCACTGGCCAAGGGCTTCGTCAACCCACCGCGGCCAACGACCGCAGCCAGAGAAGTAAGCTCAATACCCTGACCGGCCAGGAAGCGTAGAATGGCTTCCTTTCTCATAGGGTACTGTTCAGCTATGGTTTTATAGGCGGCAAGTTCGGCTGCGCTGTGCGCCAGCGTCTCGCCGCAGACAAGCTGCTGGTTCTCATAAAGGGCTACTTTCGTAGATGTAGAGCCAGGATTGATAACCAGGATGCGCACGGGTCCTCCCCTCCTTTGTCTCAAACTTAAGCGTGCCCTTTACTTTGCTCTATGCAATTATTGTGCCAAACCAAAACCGGCCGAGTGTGCTCCACCGGCCGGCTCATGTGTGCACTATCGTGCGTTTCTGCAATATATTGCAGGCAGTATACTGCAAAGGAACCTCTGTCATTATCCGAGACCGAACTTACTTAATTTATAGTATAGAGTGCGGGGAGAAATTCCCAGCAAGCGCGCAGCTTCAGTTTTGTTGCCGCGTGTATATTCCAGGCAGCGGCGTAGTGCTTCCTTTTCTACGTCAGCCGTAAGTTTGGCCAAAGTCTGACCGGGCGTCCAATTCGCGACCGCCCCGCCGGACGGGCGTTTGGCGCCGGACGCCATGTTACCCAGTGGCGGCAGGTGGTGGGCTTGAATTACTGTCTCGTTGAATTTCATGTTAATGATGGCCCGCCCCAGTACATTCTCCAGTTCACGCACGTTACCCGGCCAATCATACGCCACCAAAGCTGAGAGGGCCTGCGACGAAATCCGCTCCACCGCGCGGCCGAACTGCTGGTTGAACTTACGTAAAAGATGGGCCACGAGAAGCGGGATGTCGTCCTTGCGGTACCTCAGCGGCGGGATAAAGATAGGAACTACGTTCAACCGGTAGTACAAATCTTCGCGGAAGCGCCCTTCCTGGACCGCCTGCTCCAGGTTGACGTTGGTGGCGGCAATAACACGGGCAGTGACGGGAATGGGCGTATTTCCCCCTACACGAATAATCTCTCTCTCCTGCAACACCCTAAGCAGTTTAGCCTGAAGGGCCGGACTAACCTCGCCGATTTCGTCAAGAAAGATGGTACCGCCCTCGGCTTCCTCGAAATACCCTTTCTTACCATGACGCTTGGCTCCAGTAAAAGCTCCTTCTTCATAGCCAAACAGCTCGCTCTCCAAAAGCGACTCGGCGATGGCCGTGCAATTTACGCGAATAAACTGTCCGCGCCGCCAGCGGCTGGCATTGTGAATGGCATGGGCAAAAAGTTCTTTGCCTGTACCGCTTTCCCCGCGCAGCAGAATAGTCGCCGGCAGGTCGGCAGCCCTTTGAGCCTGTTCAATTGCCGCCCTAAGTTCCGGGCTCTGGCCGATGATGTCTTCGAAAGTATATTTTGCTTCCAAATGTCTGATGCGTTGCTGGGCTCGGGCCAACTCTTCGGTCAGCCGTTTAATTTCTGAAACATCGTGGATCACTCCAACGCTGCCTCGCAACCGCCCCTGCACGATGATAGGCGCCACATCAACTATAACTTCCTTGCGTTCCGGGCCGACTTTGAGCATGGCGCCGCGGACCGGCTTGCGTGTGGCAAGAACCTGAAGATGAATGCTTTCACCTTCGGCGATGTCTACCGTAGCCGGTTTGCCGATAACGTCCTTTTCCAAAAGTCCCGTAAGGCGGGTATAAGCCGGATTTACCAGAATTCCCCGACCGTTCTCGTCTACTACCGAGATGGCATCCTGAGTAGCGTGGATGATGGCTTCCAGCATCAGTTGAGCCTGAACTAAATCGTTGATCTCCGTTCTTAACCGGGAAATAACAAACAGGAAATCGGAAATAGCTTGAGGCCCCAGTATTTTAACTCCCTGCAGCCTAGCAGCCTCAATAGCCGTTTGAGCTTGGGGGGTACCGCACAGGATGATGTCGAGGCCTTCTTGAGTAGCAAGTTCCGGCAAGGAAACAATCGGCAGCCGGACCGCCTCCAAATTAGATACTTTTTCTTCGCCCGTAAGCTTAACGTAAGCAACGAGACGGAGAAATGTGCACTCACCAACTGCCTCAAGCACCTCTCGCGTCCGGTCACCTAGTGACGCTATTGCAATTCCGATCATCCTGCCCGCCCCCCGCAATGCTCTTTTTTGCAAATGATTCGGCGAGAACATGCAGAAATCCTTTCAACCCTCGTTCTTTCATCTTCTGCCAGACTTACCCAACCGATCCAGAGCGGCAAGCGGGGGAACGCGGACAATGAGGGCAGAGAGAGAGTAAAAGGTCGCAACAAGGTGTAGAGCGATTAAAAGGGCCAAAGATACTAGTTGGCCGAAAAAAGTCAAATCGTGGGCAAGTATAAGCCCTAGGATTGCACCTAGAGCGTTAGCGCCGGTATCGCCGAGCATCCCCTTTTCTAGCAAGTCCAAAGGAAAATAGACTAAGAGAGCCATGGCCAACGGAAGCCCGAGGATAAGGGCTGCATTTCTTGTTCCGGTAAAAACGACGAGAAAAAAGGCAAGGAAGAAGGCCTTGCAGGCCCGGCCGGGCCGTAAGTCCAAGAGGTTAATGGCATTCATGGACAACGCCAGGTTAAAAGCAGCGACCATGTTTCCCGCCCTGCCCTCGGCGGGAAGCCCCAAAGCTAGGGCCAGAATTGTTCCGGTGACAGCTTTGATTAGACCGCTGGTAAGCTTACGCTCTTTAAAAAAAGCGCCCAGGTGCCCTTTTAGACCGCGATACTTTCCATCGCCTACGGCATCGTCGACAAGTCCCACAAAGCCTGCGCCGTAAAGAGCGATAAGCCCCTTAATAATGAGCGGGTTGGGACCGTCGGCCAAAAGGCGCAGCGCGTAAAGCACCGCCACAACCGCAATTAAGAGTATACCCCAGGGAAAAGTAATGTTGCAGCCGGCGTAGTTTCGCGCGTACCAGTGGTGGCTTTCGAGGAGTTCGGCAAAAGAACGGCGCAAAAACACCATCATAACGAAGGCCAACACCGCCCAAAGATAGTTCATATTCCTATCTCCTCAAGCCTTCGAACGGGTTTTCTATAAGTGAGAAGAACACGCCCAATGTGATAAAACTGCCGACTGCGGTGCCAGATTTCTCTGGGAGAACGTCCGGTAACCCGGTGCAGTAGAGGCAACGGAATTTCTTCTATTTCTAGACCTGCCTGCAAGACCCGAAGGGTAAGTCCGACTTCAAAGCCAAAATCCCGCGGTAACGGCAGGAGGCGGCGCAGGGTATCGCTGCGGATGGCCCGCTGCCCGGATAGAGGCGCTCTAAGGAGCCGGCCAGTTAGGACTAAAATCCCCCAGCGGGCGAGACCTACGGCCAGGCCCAGTCCTCCTCCTCTGCGCTGCCGGCAGGAAAAAACGGCAACGGCCATGTCGCTGCGACCGCTTAACACTGATAAAACTAAAGGTGCTGCATATCTGGCACTGTGGCCCAGATCGGCATCTAGAAGCAGCACCACCTCGCTCGTCACTTGTCTCAGGCCGGCCTGGATGGCCGCCCCTTTACCCAGGTTGTAGGGGAGCCTCAACACTCTGGCCCCAGCTTCTTCGGCAAAGGCCGCGGTGCCGTCCTTTGATCCGTCATCGACGACAAGGACATCAGTTACCGGTAGCTCACGAGCGGCCCGGACTGTGTTCCCTATATTCTGAGCTTCATTGTAGGCCGGTATCAAAACGCAGGTGCTTGGAAAACTGAACTCATTCACCTTTTTGCTTCCCCCACTCTACCACCACACTCGGAAAGTAACCATCGCTGGCTACAGGGCTTAAGCCGTAATAACCATCGGTGCCTGCAAGTAAAGCCACCAGAGCTGCCTGCCCGGAGGCAGAATCGATATTATCCACCGCGGGAATACTCCACTCTTTGAACAGGGATGTATCGCCTCCCTTTCCGACGGCGCCTACCATGCGAACACCGCGACTCGTTAAGATACGCCGCAACAAAGTAAGGTCCTCCGCATTTCTTGCCTCCCAGGGTCCGATCAAAACGGCCGCGTCAAGTCTTTCCGGCGGGGCAACCGCTTGTTCGCCAGGTGTACATTCGAAGACAACCTCCGCCCCTGCCAAAGTAAGGAGCGTTCTCACTTCCGCTAGGGTGGGGGTCGGAGGGCTAGCTATAATTAAACCTATCTTCCGCCCAGTCAGACGATCGGCAACCAGAAGCGGTAAAACACAACGTCCGAACTCTTCCGCGGCCAGTTTTTCGCGCCGCAGCAATTCGATTTCAGCCTGACGGGCACTGACCTCGTTTCTCAGCTCCTCAAAGGTTACCTTAAGCTCCTCGATAACACTCTGTTGTTCACCAAAAACCAGTTCTGCTCCGGGCAGTGCTGTACCGACTATAACGCCGACTGCTAAGGCCAGGAAAACGGCGATTAAGGTGAGCAAATGATACTTAAAATCGACCACCCTGCAGCCTCCTTTTCACCAGCCCAACAGCAGGCGCAGTTTAAGTCCCCAGAGGGAAACGAGTTGTTGCCAGGGCAAGGAAGATAAAAGGATGGCTACGGCCGGCAAAACGCCGGCTGCAAAGACCCCTAAGAGATGAGCCGGACGCAGCCGCAGCCGGTAGAGCTCATTAACTCCTTTGGCGTCCACCAAAATACTTCCTACCAGGAGCCGGACGAGGAAGGTGCTGGCCATTCCCGGTCGCCCCTTTTCCAGAAACTCAATCATGTTAGAGTGGCTGCCAACCAGGATAATCAGTTCACACCCGCTGTGGTAGGCGAGCAAGAGAGCCGCATCTTCGCTGGTGCCTGCAGTGGGGAAAACCGCGGGAGAAGGACAAAAAGGCGTGACCCGCGCCAGGCCCGGGGCCCGTCCGTCGGGATAAGCATGAACCACCACTTCGGCACCACTCGCCAGAGCCCGGTCACTGACGCTATCCATGTCTCCAACTATTAAATGCGGTCTCAGGCCGAATTCTAGGAGGGCATCGGCGCCGCCATCCACAGCAATGAGTACGGGCTTGACTTCATGGATGTAAGGAAGGATGGCCTTAAGGTCGGCTCGGAAGGTGGGGCCGCGAACTACCACCACCGCATGCCGGCCTCGCAGGGACGTCTTAAGATGAGGAATATGCGGCCGGCCAAGGATGAGTTCTTTCTCACGGAGGGCGTAATCCAGAGTGTTTCTAATAAAGCTTTCCAGCTGCCGGTCCAGTTCACGTTCGGCCGTGCGTCTTGTCTCCTCCAGGTATTCAAGGGTGAGAAGCCTGCCTCCGGCAATGCACCTTTTCCCGTGCCAGACTTCTGGTCCTCTAATTTCTATATAGTCCCCATCGCGTAGGACGGCAAAGATGTCTTTTCCGACTTCATCGACTACAGGAATACCCGCCTTGAGCAACAAATCCGGGCCTTTATGTGGAAAGGATCCTGTAGCCGAGGCGCAGGCGTTGATTACCCCCACAACCCGGCGCTGGAGTAAGGCTTCCGCAGCCACAGAATCAAGATCCTGATGGGCAATAACGGCGATGCTGCGGGGAGGAAGCCTAAGAAGCAGGCGCTTAGTTGAAAAGTCTAAGTAAGCTCGGGCGCGAATGGCCATCGCCATCCCTCCCGGCCTAGTATGCGAAAGGTAGAGGTGAAATATAAGAGGCGGCCGGTCCGGCCGCCTCTATTAACTCGCCTTGCTTTCTACACGGAGTTTATCGGCAATCATGGCTATGAATTCGGAGTTTGTTGGTTTACCGCGATTGACATCAATGGTGTAACCAAAGAGATTGTTGATAATCTCCACATTTCCGCGGCTCCAAGCCACTTCGATAGCATGTCGAATGGCACGCTCCACCCGACTGGGAGTAGTATTGTATTTTTGCGCAATCAAGGGGTAAAGCTCTTTCGTAACGGCCCCTAAGAGATCTACCTCATTGATTACCATTAAGATGGCTTCTCTGAGGTAGAGGTAGCCTTTAATGTGTGCGGGCACACCGATTTGGTGAATTATGTGCGTAACCTCAAGGTCTAAACTTTTGCCTTTTAGGGGAACAGGGCGCGGAGCAGGGCGGGCTGTCCCTGCCAACTGGCGGATTCGATTAACCAGCACCTCAAGGTTAAAAGGCTTTAGAATATAGTAATCGGCTCCCAGGTCCACCACCCGCTGCGTTATGCTTTCTTGCCCGAACGCGGTAAGCATTATAACTTTAGGACGCTTAGCCGGTGGACGCTCGGCCAAGGTCTCGAGAACGCCGATTCCGTCCAGGTGCGGCATGATAATATCGAGCACCAGGACGTCCGGAGCCGCGGCATCGAGTTGCTCCAGCACCTCGGTACCGTTGTAGGCTATCCCTACCAGCTCCATATCCTGCTGTTCTTCGATGTATTCCCGCACCAATTCGCAAAATTCTTTGTTGTCGTCAGCAATCATCACGCGTATGGCTTCTAGTGCCAATGTACTTCCCCCTTACAATCTGCTTTTAAGACATATTCGACAATCCTTTCCCATAATCCTCCTCAAATGGTAGAAAAATCCGGACGAGGGTTAAAAAATAAGGAACGGAAACCGTTCCTCTGGATATGATGATACTCTTTTCAAGCATCCATTCGGCCAACACGCCAAAACCGCGGCTGGGGTCGTTGACGAATACGTGGGTAACAATGCCGGCCAGCTTCCCATCTTGAATAATGGGACTTCCGCTCATTCCTTGAATTATACCCCCACTTTTCTTCAGAAGGACGGGATCGGTAATTCTTAGAATCAATCCTTTGTCGCTGGGCGTTACTTGATTGTTCACCCTTTCGATTTCCACTTGAAAGCGTTCGATCCGGTCGCGTTCCAAAACCGTATACATTTCTGCCGGACCCGGGTGAACCTCGCTAACTAAGGCTACCGGGATGGCTTGAGGGAAGTAGGGATTACTAAGCGGCGCGTTTAATTGGCCGAAAATGCCGAACTCCGTATTTGCGCTTATATTTCCCCAAGCGGTCTCTTCCGGTTGAAAAACACCTATCTTCTCCCCCGGCCTACCGCGAATGCCTGCCGTAATGCTAGAGATGAAGGCTTTGACTATGGAACCTTCGCGAATGGTAAGTGGTGTTCCGGTGTCGGGATCGGTGATTATGTGGCCGAGCGCCCCATAAAAACCGGTTTCTGGATCATAAAAGGAAAGGGTCCCGACGCCGTTAGCTCCATCACGTACAAAGAGCCCTATGCGGTAGCGGTTTCCGGCTGTAAGAACCGGCCGCACCTCGACCTCGAGTATTTCCGACCCTCGTTTTAGCTTCAACTTAAGGCTGCGCCCTTCTCTGCCGGCTTTGTCCACGGCTTCAGCCAAATCGCCGACTGTTACTAACTGATTGCCATCGGCTTCCAGAAGTAGATCTCCTACGGCTATTCCGGCTTCCCATCCGGGAGACCGGGCCCGTCCGGCAACTCGGACAACGGAATTATGTCCGACAACGATCAGGCCCCGGCTGGTCAGGAGCACCCCGATAGCGTGTCCGCCCGGTATTACTTTCTTGGGTACTTGAGCGTTTACCACGACGCGTTTCCAGGGAATGCCGAAAAGGAGAAACTCCATTTCACTTTGTCCGGGACGGATTGATTCCAAAGTCAAAGGGCCGGTAAGATTAATTGCTGCCGGTTTAGCAGTCAACCAATGATTGTTCAGTTTCAGGCCGGTGCCTTTACGCAAACGCACACTGGCCGGCAGGGGAAGATTGAGGTGCAGAGAATGTCTTTCACCGACGGAAAGCCTAAGCGATGAAGGAAACGCCATGGCACTGCGAAACTGGGGAGTAAACGAAACCAAAACGATTAAGGTCGCAAGGGCAAGACCGCACCAACCACGCCGGTTGAGCCCGCTGCCGCTCACGTAAGGTCACTCCTTACCCAAACTTAGAAAAAAGTTGACCTCCTTTCCCTAAATGATAAAAAAGAAACCTAGGAACAGGTTGCCCTGTACCCGGTTCCTTTATGCTGGTAGAAACTCTCCTGGGCAAGTGTGACTTTATCGTAGTTCTTACCTATTCATTTGTTTTTTAAACTCTTTAGCCAAACGGAGAAGCTCTTTGGCGTGTTCAAGAACAGCCGGAGTCACCGCCTGCC
>JASKLG010000024.1 GCA_030153805.1 Bacillota bacterium
GGTGCTTCTACCGTTATGATCGGGAACCTGTTTGCTGGCACTGAAGAGAGCCCGGGTGAGACCATTATCTACCAGGGACGGAGCTACAAAGTTTACCGCGGTATGGGTTCGCTCGGCGCTATGAAAGAAGGCAGCAGGGATAGATATTTCCAGGAAAATGTGGAGAAACTGGTACCGGAAGGAATCGAAGGTCGTGTTCCTTACAAGGGCCCTCTGGCTGAGACGGTCTACCAGCTTATCGGCGGGCTCCGGGCAGGTATGGGCTACTGCGGAGCGGCCAACCTCGCGGAACTCAGAAGAAAGGCCCGCTTTGTGCGCGTCACCTCAGCCGGCCTCAGAGAAAGCCATCCACACGATGTGATCATTACCAAAGAAGCTCCCAATTACAGCGTAGACGGATGAAGGTGAACATGTGGTAATTGGGATGTTTTCCCACGGCTGCGCGCGGAGGGCGGGAAGGAAAACTCCGCGCGGGGTCGAATATACTATGGTGAAAGTTAAAATGAGAAAGCCAAGCCTGGTGTGAAAGCCCCAGATTACTTAAGGGGTGAGGAACCATGGTTCGGCAGAGGCAAGCGGTTCGTCAAAGCCAACGCAGTGCCGGCCTGCGGTGTTTAACCGTAGGTGCGGCAGCCTGCGTTGGCTTTCTGTGTAAGTAGGGGTCGTTTTTCAATACTAAGGGAGGTGCTGGTGGGTGAAATGCACCGTGATCGAGACAGGCGGTTTCCAGCGGGGGATCTGCGAGCTGTGTGATCATCATTGTGAGCGAAACTTTGAAGGTACCGGCCGCAGGTTTCCACAGGAGGAGCCCGGAAACTGCGCCTTCTACCGGCGGGCTTATTACCTGAAACCCCTCGAGCCAAATCTCGGTCGCGTCAGGCGTCCCCAGGTAAACTGAAGCACCCACGGGAATCCCGGCTTAGGCCGGGTTCCTGCTTTTTGGGAGCGCAGCCTTTCCTCCTGGCAGCACCTTTGGCAGCTAGGCATGCTAACCAGTCACGGCCTGCCGGCGGCCGTCCGGCCACCTTGGTACGAACGATGTAGCCAGGGTACGTGTTAAAAGTTCGTTTTTACCCTTGACAGGCCGGAAAACCCTCTGCTAAGATAAGCTCATCAGGAGAATACGCGAGGAAGAGGGGAGATACGAAAAGTGAGTAAACAAGCTATGGCTCAAATGGCCGGCGAGAGCGGTTTCTTAGAGGAGTTCTTTCACCTTAAGGAAAACGGGACCAATGTGCGTACAGAGATCCTCGCCGGGCTTACCACCTTTGTCACGATGGCTTATATCATTCTCGTCAACCCGGTTATTCTGAAGGATGGCGGGCTAGATCCGGGGGCGGTGTTTATGGCTACCTGTCTGGCAGCCGCCGCCTCTACGCTTTTCATGGGCCTTTACGCCAACTACCCCTTCGCCCTGGCACCGGGTATGGGGCTGAACGCCTTCTTCGCCTACGTGATGGTTGGAGCGATGAAGGTCGATCCCTACACCGCCCTCGGTGCCGTGTTCTTGTCTGGTCTTATTGCCGTCATTGTCACTCTTACGGGGCTGAGGGAACTTCTTATCCGCGCTATTCCCCTGCCGCTCAAGCACGCGGTGGGTGCGGGCATCGGCCTTTTCATCGCCTTTATCGGCCTGAAAAACGCCGGTATCGTGGTGCCCGATGAAGCGACCATCGTTGCCCTGGGTGACCTGACTAATCCGAAAACCCTCGTTGCGGTCATCGGGCTCGTTATCACCGGGGCGTTAGTCGCCCGGCAGGTGAAGGGCGGCATGCTTCTTGGTATTCTCCTTACTACGCTTATCGGCGTGCCGCTTGGGGTAACCCAGCTGCCGGCCAGCATCATATCGTCCCCACCCAGCATGGCCGCCGGATTTCTTAAGCTCAACGTCCTCGGGGCCCTCAAATGGAGCCTTTTCCCAACTATTTTCTCGCTTTTCTTCGCCGACCTTTTTGATACCATCGGTACCTTTGTCGGGGTAGCCAGCCGTACGGGTATGATCGACGAACACGGCAACCTCAAACGGGGGAATAAGGCCCTCTTTGCCGACTCTCTTGGCACCGTGCTCGGCGCCCTCTTTGGGACCAGCAACACTACCACCTATGTAGAAAGCGCTGCCGGCGTGAGTGTAGGTGGCCGCACGGGCCTCACCGCCGTGGTTGTAGCCCTCCTTTTCATTCTGAGCATCATCTTTTCGCCCATCGCTCTGGCCGTGCCGGGAGAAGCTACGGCGCCGGCTCTGGTTATCGTCGGCATCTTCATGGCAGCCAGCCTTACCGAGATCAAATTTGACGATTTCGTAGAAGCATTCCCTGCCTTCCTCACGGTAGTTCTCATGCCCCTTACCTTCAGCATTTCGCTCGGCCTTTCGCTCGGCTTCATCGCCTACACTCTGGTGATGTTCCTTACCGGCAAAGGAGCCCAGGTGCACTGGATGATGTACCTTTTATCTATCCTCTTTACCTTGTACTTCGCTTTTATCCACTAAACTTGCCTTCCCCAAGATACGTGGGAAAGCCGGTTCCGCCCTAAAGCGGGCCGGCTTTCTTGATAGCAAATCTTCCGCGGTTGGGTGGCTTGATTGTTCTCCAGCGGCGCGCCGTGCTATACTGGCGGGGAGAAAACGAAAAGGGAGAGGGGAGGAGGGCATGCGGCCTATTATTGCCGTCAGCATGGGGTATAAGAAGGGCACCCACTACCTTAACGATCCGGTGGCGGAAGCGATCCTACTCGCCGGCGGATTGCCCTGGCCCGTGCCGGTTGTTTCGACAGAGGTTCTGCCCGAGATCCTGGCGCGGGTACATGGGGTTCTCCTTCCCGGTGGTGAAGATGTGGACCCGGCAGCGTACGGCGAAGCGCCCGAACCGCAGCTCGGACCGGTCAATCTCGAGCGGGACGCCTGCGAGCTGGCCCTGGCACGCCTGGCCTGGGAACGAGGCCTGCCCATTTTCGGCATCTGCCGCGGCGCGCAGGTGCTGAACGTTGCGCGGGGTGGCTCGCTTATTCAGGACATCCCTTCGGCCGTGGCAGGCGCGCTGGGACACCGCCAGGGCGAGCCTTACGACCGGCCCGTGCACAGCGCGCGGGTTGATGCTGCTTCGCGCCTGGCCCAAATTTTAGGCAAAAGCGAGCTTGAGGTTAACTCCATGCACCATCAGAGCGTGAAAGTGCCCGGGCGGGGGCTTAAGGTCGTGGCCTGGGCCCCGGACGGAGTCGTAGAAGGCATCGAAAGCCAAGACCCGGCCCGTTTTGCCCTGGGTGTCCAGTGGCATCCCGAGTACATGGTAGACCCGGTATCCGGCAGCGAGGCCATGCGCCGCCTGTTCGCCGCTTTTATTGCTGCGGCCGCCGCCTTACTCACCGGCACTGCCGCCAATCTCGACTGGGGCAAGGTGAAAGCCTTTTTCGAGCGCGAGGTAGCCGCGATCAGCCGACGCGAATTCGAGAAGTGAAGCTGGGCGCGCCTTGTCGTATAGCCCTTGCTCAGGTGGTGAGACTAACTGGGCAAGGGCATTTGTTTTAATAAAAATTCCTGAGAACCCCCTTCACAAATTGCCAATCACGGCGTATAATGGAAACAGAAAAAGTCAAAGATAGTCAAACAGGTGAGGCACATGTGGTCGCTGGCGGACGAAATGGAAAACTGGATCAAGGAGCTCTTAAGCACGGCGGAAGAAGGCTTTGTGGAGATTAGGCGCAGCGAGCTGGCCAGCCGTTTCTCCTGCGTTCCTTCTCAGGTTACCTATGTGCTGGCCACCCGGTTTGTGCCGGAGAGGGGTTACCGGGTAGAGAGCCGCCGGGGAGCAGGCGGGTATATCCGGATCGTAAAGCTTCCCCGGAAGGAGTGCCGGGCCCAACTGGAAGCCGGAATCGGCCAGCGTGTTTCCGAACGAGAAGCGTTTACTTGCCTGAACAACCTGACGGCGGCCGGCCTCCTCAGCGAGGAAAGTGCTCGCCACCTGAGCCTCCTCATGGCCGATGCCACCCTTGGCCTTCCACCTTTCCTGGCCGGGAAGGTGCGGGCGCGCATGCTGCTTACCTTATTGGAGCACCTGTAATAATTCGGGGTTAAGGCCCCTGTGCGGAGGTGATGTACCGTGCTTTGCGAAAACTGCAAGAAGCGTCCGGCTACCGTCTATGTACGGCGCAGTATCAATGGCGTTACTACCGAGGCGCATCTTTGCGAAGAGTGCGCGCGCGAGCGCGAGGAGCTCAACTTCCTGACCGCACCCAGCTTCACTTTCCCCGACCTTTCCCTGGGGAGCCTCTTTTCCAGCCTTTTAGATCACCTGCCTGTGGCTCCCGGCGGATCTCTGCTCACGGGTACCACCATGCGTTGCCCCGAGTGCGGCCTGACCTACGGCGATTTCCGAGAGCGGGGCCGTCTTGGGTGCGCCCATTGCTACGCTACCTTCCGCGAGCAGCTTGAACCCCTTATCCGCCGCCTGCAGGGCGGTCTCAAACATGCCGGGAAAGTGCCGCGCCGCTCGGGTGGGGCGCTCCGGCTCAAGCACGATTTGGAAACCCTGAGGCGCCGCTTGAAAGAAGCCGTATCCCGTGAGGCTTTTGAGGAAGCGGCGCGGCTCCGCGATGAGATTAGAGCTCTGGAGCAGAAATTAAAAGGAGGCGAAGGCGGTGTTTGATGCCGAGGCAGTCTTTACCCAGGTCCGCTCGGCCTGGCTGGGGCGGGGACCGAATTCGGATATCGTAGTCTCAAGCCGCATCCGCCTGGCCCGCAACCTGGCGGACCTGCCCTTTCCTTCTATGGCCGGAAAAGACGCCCTGGCCGAAGTGCTGAGCCGAGTGCGGCGGGCAACCGAACACCTTCCGGAGGCCCGGCGTTACCAGTTCCTGGAACTTGGACGCCTTTCGCCGTTAGACCGCCAGGTACTCATTGAAAAGCACCTGATAAGCCCCGAGCATGCACGCGAACCGGAAGGGCGCGGGGTGGTTCTAAGGGACGATGAAGCGGTAAGCATCATGGTCAACGAGGAAGACCATATTCGCCTGCAAGTGCTCCTGCCGGGGCTGGATCTTGATGCCGCCTGGCAGACGGCCAACCGCCTGGACGATTCCCTGGAACAGCAGCTAGACTTTGCCTTCGACGAAAAGCTGGGTTTCCTCACCGCCTGCCCGACCAACCTGGGGTCCGGGCTCCGCGCCTCCATCATGCTCCACCTTCCGGCCCTGGTTCTCCTTAACCAGGCGGGGCAGGTCTTTACCACCCTCTCCCAACTGGGCGTGGTGGTACGTGGCCTGTACGGCGAGGGGACGCAGGCCCTCGGAAACCTCTTCCAAATTTCCAACCAGCTTACTCTCAATCAATCCGAGGAAGACCTCATTTCCAACCTGCTGGCGCTGGTGGGCCAGGTGATGGAACAGGAACGGGCAGCGCGGAGCCGGCTTTATCAAGAATTCGGCAACCGCCTGGTAGATATGGTCTGGCGGGCCTATGGAACCTTAACTAGCGCCCGCATCCTAACCGGCGATGAGGCTATGAAGCTCCTTTCAGATGTGCGATTGGGTGTCACTTTGAACCTTCTGCCCCAGGTAGACCTAAGCACCCTGAACCGTCTCCTGATTCTTACGCGTCCCGGCTTTATCCAGCGCGTAGCCGGGCAGCAGCTTCCCCCGGCCGAACGCGATGTGCGCCGGGCGGCCATAGTGCGCGAAGAGCTGTTGGGAAAGAATAAATGAGCACACCATAATATGGAGGTGGAATGAATGTTTGCTCGCTTTACGCAGCGTGCCCAACAGGTGATCATTCTCGCCCAAGAAGAAGCGCGGAGGCTAAATTACCCTTACGTCGGCACTGAGCACCTGCTCCTCGGCCTAATCCGCGAAGGAAGCGGCGTGGCGGCGCAGGCCCTGGCCAGCCTGGGGATTGAACTTGAGCGGGTACGGGCCGAGGTAGAGAAGATCATCGGCCCGGGGACCGGGGCGCCGGCCGGCCCCCAGGTAGATCTGACGCCGCGTGCCAAGCGGGTCATTGAACTGGCCTTGGACGAAGCGCGCCGCATGGGTGTTGATTACATCGGCACCGAACATCTCCTCCTCGGCCTCCTCCGGGAAGGCGAAGGGGTGGCCGCACGTGTTCTGGAGAATCTTGGAGCCGATACGGACAAAGTGCGGGCACAGGTGCTGCAACTTATGGGTACGGCCCAGCCCCAGGATACGAAGCGGCAAAAGGGGCGCGGCCGCAGCAATACGCCAACCCTGGATTCACTGGGCCGCGATCTTACGGCCCTGGCCCGCGAGGGTAAGCTGGATCCGGTGATCGGCCGTAGCCGGGAGATTGAGCGCGTTATCCAGATCCTCTCGCGGCGGACCAAGAACAACCCGGTCCTCATCGGCGAGCCGGGCGTAGGCAAAACGGCCATAGTGGAGGGGCTGGCCCAGCACATTGCTGAAGGCAAGGTGCCGGAACTCCTGAAAGACAAACGCGTGGTTACCCTGGACCTGGCGGCGGTAGTGGCGGGTACCAAATACCGCGGCGAGTTTGAAGAGCGCTTAAAGCGCGTAGTAGATGAGGTACGTCAGGCCGGCAACGTGATCCTTTTCATCGACGAGCTTCACACCGTTGTAGGCGCCGGGGCGGCAGAAGGCGCCATCGATGCCAGCAACATCTTAAAGCCGGCCTTGGCGCGCGGCGAGCTTCAGTGCGTGGGCGCCACCACTCTGGACGAGTACCGCAAATACATTGAAAAGGATGCCGCTCTGGAGCGACGTTTCCAACCCATCACGGTGGGCGAACCTACCAGGGAAGAAACCCTGGAGATCCTAAAGGGCCTGCGCGACCGCTACGAGGCCCATCACCGGGTAAAATATACGGATGAGGCCCTCGAGGCGGCGGTGAAACTCTCCGACCGCTATATCACCGACCGTTTCCTCCCCGACAAGGCCATTGACCTTATCGACGAAGCCGGTTCGCGCGTGCGCCTCAGTGCCTTTGTCACTCCGCCGGACGTTAAGAAGCTGGAAGAAGAGGTAGAAGAGGTCCGCAAAGAGAAGGAAGCTGCCGTGGCGGCTCAGGAGTTTGAGAAAGCGGCGCGCCTGCGCGATAAGGAAAAGGAACTCCGGGCCAAACTTGCGGAAATAAAGAGCCAGTGGCAGGAGGCTAAAGACAAGGACGCTCCAACTGTCACTGCCGATGACATTGCCACAATTGTTTCCGACTGGACGGGCATCCCGGTAAAACGTCTGGCCGAGGAAGAATCAGAGCGCCTGCTCCATTTAGAAGAGACGCTGCACAAGCGCGTTATCGGTCAGGATGAGGCCGTGCAGGCGGTAGCCCGGGCGGTGCGGCGGGCCCGTGCCGGCCTGAAAGATCCCAAACGGCCTATCGGCTCGTTTATCTTCCTCGGTCCCACCGGCGTCGGCAAGACGGAGCTGGCCCGCGCTTTGGCTGAGGCCATGTTCGGCGACGAAGACGCCATGATCCGCCTCGATATGTCGGAATACATGGAACGCCATACCGTGTCCCGGCTTATCGGTGCCCCGCCCGGGTACGTCGGCTACGAAGAGGCCGGACAGCTCACCGAAGCCGTCCGCCGGCGCCCCTACTCGGTGGTGCTGTTCGACGAAATTGAAAAGGCCCACCCCGAAGTCTTCAATGTGCTCCTGCAGGTTTTGGAAGACGGCCGCCTGACCGACGGTAAAGGCCGGACGGTGGACTTTAGGAACACCATCGTTATCATGACTTCCAACGTGGGCGCCGAACACTTAAGGCGCGAACCCACCGTAGGTTTCCGTCCCGGCGGCGAAGAAGCCGGTTACGAAGACATGAAGAGCCGCGTCCTGGATGAACTTAAGCGCACCTTCCGGCCTGAGTTCCTGAACCGCATCGATGAGATCATCGTCTTCCACGCTCTTGCCAAGGAGCATGTTCAAGCCATTGTGGACCTTATGCTCAAGGAAGTGGCAGAACGGCTCAAGGAGCACGACCTCAAGCTCGAGGTCACCCAGGAGGCGAAGGAGCTCCTGGCCAAGGAAGGTTTCGACCCCACCTTCGGTGCACGGCCGCTGCGCCGGGCCATTCAACGCCTGGTGGAGAATCCGCTTTCGGAAGAGATGCTGGCGGGACGCTTCCGTGCCGGCGATACGGTGACGGTGGATGCGGTAGAAGGCAAGATCGTCTTCCGGCCCGCCGAGCAGACGAAGGCTGAAGAAGGCCAGACTGACGGAGGGGAATGAGCCGGGCACTTTGAGGTTTCTTCATAGGGCATTGCTCAACAAGAAGGGAGAGGGGAAATTGGCGCGGGCCAGGGTTAGGTACGCCTGTCAGGAATGCGGTTACAGCGCACCTAAGTGGCTGGGCCGCTGCCCCGAGTGCGGGGCCTGGAACAGCTTTATAGAAGAGGCACCGGTGGAACGGGAGGCGTGCCCCGGGGCCCCGCCCGCCGTACCCCGGCCGGTGACCGATATTGCTCCGATGGCGCTCGAGCGTATGCCCACCGGTTCCGGCGAACTCGACCGCGTTTTGGGAGGCGGGATTGTTCCCGCCTCCCTGGTGCTGGTTGGGGGCGATCCGGGTATCGGCAAATCCACCCTTCTTCTGACCCTGGCGGCGCACCTGGCGCGCGAACGCGGGCCGGTGCTCTACGTGTCCGGAGAGGAGTCGGCGCAGCAAATTCGCCTGAGGGCGGAGCGGCTCGGGGCCCTGGTCGAACGCCTTCTCCTTTTTACTGAAACCGACCTTGCCCTGGTGGAAGAGGCCGCCCGGGCCGTATCTCCCTGCCTTTTGGTCATAGATTCCATCCAGACTATGAGTGTAAGCTCCTGCTCGTCTCCTCCGGGAAGTGTAGCCCAGGTGCGCGAGTGCACGGCGGCCCTCCTTAAACTGGCCAAAGGCGAAGGAATTACCACCTTTATCGTCGGCCACGTGACCAAAGAAGGGGCTTTGGCCGGTCCGCGCCTCTTGGAGCACATGGTTGATGCCGTTCTCTACTTCGAAGGCGAAGGCAAAAACGCGTACCGGGTGCTCCGGGCGGTCAAGAATCGCTTCGGTTCCACCAACGAAATCGGCGTGTTTAGCATGGAGGAGGGGGGCCTCCGGGAAGTGCCCAACCCTTCCCGGCTCTTCTTGAATGAACGCGCCGAACCCGTACCGGGGGCAATGGTGGTGGCCTCCCTGGAGGGCACCCGCCCCCTTCTGGTGGAGGTGCAGGCTTTGGTGAGCCCGGCCGGGAGCGGCCTGCCGCGGCGCGTGGCCCAAGGCGTGGACCTGAGCCGCCTGCTGACCGTCCTGGCCGTGCTGGAAAAACGGGCCGGGCTTCCCCTGGCCGGGTGCGATGTTTATGTTAACGTAGCGGGGGGCGTGCGTTTGGTGGATCCGGCGGCCGACCTTGGCCTGGCCATTGCCGTGGCTTCCAGCTACGCCGGCCGGGCGCCTCATGCGGCTTCGGCCGCTTGTGGCGAGATTGGCCTCACCGGCGAGGTTCTAAGCTGTGCTCACCCTCAAGAGAGGCTTAAGGAAACCTTTTCCCTCGGTTTCCGCCAAATACTAATACCAGGGCGCCAGGCGAGAACCTTGCCAAACATACCGGGGCTAGGTATACTAGGGGTGGAGACGGTAGGCGATGCCCTGCGCCAAGTACTGGGGTAATCCTGTGGCGCTTACGGTGGATTTCCCCAGGCCATGGCGGGAGAGGGAAAAGGGGTGAAATGATGCAACAAATTGGCGTGGTGGTCGCCACGGCAGGTGACAGGGCTAAGGTAAAGGTCTGCCGGACTACGGCCTGCAGCCACTGCGGGAAGTGTCCGGAGGGCGAGCGGCACACCTTAAGCCTTTTCGAGTCGCCGAAAGAAATCGTCGTGGATGCTTACAATGAAGCGGGTGCGGGAGAGGGGCAGGCAGTTGAACTTGTCGCCCCGGACGGCAGCATTCTCCTGGCAGCCTTCTTGGCCTATATGGTTCCGCTTATCGCCTTTTTTGCCGGCGTTTTCCTCGGCAACTGGCTGGCCCCCGCTCTGGGTTTGGCCGGCGCTCAGGTGGGAAGTATCCTTTTCGGCCTCCTCTTCCTGGCCGCCGCCTACGGGCTTCTGCGCTGGAAGAACAAAACCTTAAAAGAAAGCCGCCGCTTTCTGCCCACCATCGTGCGCGTGTTAAACTAAAGGTAAATTTGCTGCGTCCCCGCAGCCGTAACAAGGTTGCGGGGTTTATTATTTTTCTTCTTGCGCTCTTTCTGAGGGGCGGTTATAATAAAAGAGAAGAGAATGAGAATCGTTCTCATATCTTTCGGTCTGAAGGATTTACAGCTCACATACAGATTAGCGGATGATACCTTGGGAGGCAAAAACATGGATTGCTGCCAGAACAAAAAGCCTTGGTGGAAGCGCTGGGGCGGCGGGCAGGACGAGGCCCGCATAACAAAGATAGAGCGCGACTTAAAGAAGATCGCGCTTGTAGGTAATCCCAATGTAGGAAAGAGCGTTCTCTTCAACCGCCTGACCGGGATTTATGTTACCGTCTCCAATTATCCCGGTACTACGGTGGAGGTTTCCCGGGGGAAGGCGCGTTTGGGGAGCCAAGAAATCGAGGTTATCGATACGCCCGGCATGTACTCGCTCCTACCCATCACCGAGGAGGAGCGGGTGGCGCGGCGCCTCCTAATAGATGAAAGACCTAACGCGGTGCTCCATGTGGTGGATGCGCGTAACCTGGAGCGCATGCTCCCTCTTACCTTCCAGCTTGTTGAGGCCGGCCTGCCCGTCATCCTGGTCCTTAATATTATGGATGAAGCCCGGCGCCGCGGGATTCACATCGATTGCGAAAAACTCTCCCAGGCCCTGGGCATACCGGTGGTGCCGGTGGCGGCGGCACTAAACGAAGGCATAGATCTTTTGCGGAAGAAGGTGATGGAAGTTGTCGCCCGCGCAGCTTAGGCCTTCCTATCCGGAGGCCATCGAAAAAGGAGCTGAGCGCATCGTGCAGCTCTTGCACGGGCATTATCATCTCTCGCCTCGGGCGATGGCGCTGCTTCTGCTCCAGGAGGATGCGGAAGTTGGTGAGCTGGTGCGGCGCCAGGAGGGCCCCGGGCGGTGGAAGGCCATTCAGGCCGTGATCGGCGAGGTAAAAAAGCAGGTAACTGAGCCCATCAGTTACATTCTGGCCGTACGGCGCCAGGAGGCAGCCCGTGCTCTGGCGCGGGCCGTGATCAACCGCGAAGCGAAGCGCAGCCGGACGTGGGGCGAGGTCCTGGGGGACCTTACCATGCGGCCGCTGGTCGGTATCCCCGTCCTGATCCTAGTGCTTTATTTCGGCCTCTACCAGTTTGTCGGCGTTTTCGGGGCCGGGACCGTGGTAGACTATCTGGAGGGGAGCATCTTTGAGGCCTACATTAACCCCTGGGTCAATAAAGTAGTGGACGGCCTCATTCCCTGGCCGGTGGTTCGGGATCTCATCGCCCATGAATACGGCATCATTACCTTGGGCCTCCGCTATGCCGTAGCCATTATCCTTCCCATCGTGGGCAGCTTTTTCCTGGTGTTTTCCGTGATCGAAGACAGCGGCTACCTTCCGCGCCTGGCGCTTCTGGTCGACCGTCTGTTTAAGAACATTGGCCTTTCCGGGCGCGCCGTAATTCCACTCGTCCTGGGCTTCGGCTGCGACACTATGGCCACACTGGTGAGCCGTACGCTCGAGACAAGGCGCGAGCGCATCATCGCCACGTTCCTTCTTGCCCTGGCCATTCCCTGCTCGGCTCAGCTGGGCGTAATTCTTTCCCTTCTGGCGGCGCACCCGAAGGCGCTCCTCGTCTGGGCCGGCTTTCTCCTCCTGGTCTTTCTTCTGGTGGGTTACCTTACGGCCCAGCTCCTCCCCGGGGGAGGACCCAGCTTCTACATGGAGGTGCCTCCCCTTAGGCTGCCGCAGCTGGGAAATGTCCTTACCAAAACCTACACCCGCATGCAGTGGTATTTCGTAGAGATTGTACCCCTGTTTGTGCTGGCGAGCGTTCTCATCTGGCTGGGGCGCATAACAGGCGTCTTTGACCTTCTCGTTAGCGTCCTGGGTACCATTGTCGGCTACTTAGGACTTCCGCCCGAGGCGGGCGAAGCCTTCCTGTTCGGCTTCTTCCGCCGGGATTACGGCGCCGCCGGGCTGTACGACCTGGCCACGAGCGGAGCCCTCTCGCCCCGCCAGCTCACCGTGGCTGCAGCCACCCTCACATTGTTCGTGCCCTGCATCGCCCAGTTTTCCGTGATGGTAAAAGAGCGGGGCCTGACTACGGCTCTGGCCATGGCGGGTTTCATCTTTCCTTTCGCCTTCCTGGCCGGTTACGTGCTGAACTTGGTCCTTGTGCTTACGGGGGTGCTGGGTTGATGGCGCAGGTGAAGTGCAGCTTGTGCGGTTTTAGTTTTGAGGCGGAGGAGGGCCGGACCGGGTGCGGTGGCTGCCCCTTCAGCCGCTTTTGCCGGCGCGTCAAGTGCCCCAACTGCGGGTTTGAACTGGCCGTTTCCCTGGGCAGGCGGCGAAAGGAGGAAGCTGAACGTGTTCGGACGGCGAAATAGGCACCGGCGGCGCTTCGGCCAGCGAACCCGGGTTGGCTCTACTCCCCGAACAGTAGCCGACATGGCACCGCGGGAGCAGGCCTCCGTGCTGGCCCTGGCTCCGGCCGCCGGGAGCGATCTCAATAAACTCATGGCCCTGGGCGTTCTCCCCGGAGCACCTCTTACCCTCCTTGCGCGTTCACCCAGCTTTGTCCTCCAGGTGGGCGAGACGGTGCTGGCCCTGGACGAAAAAATGGCCAGGAGCATCGTGGTAGGGCCGCCGGTCGAGGGTTGACAGAAGGGGGAAAATGGGCTAATGCGCCTTACCGGTACAGGTGATGTGGAGGCGCTTTCGGGTTAAATAACGAAGGACCCTGCAGGAATTTTTCATTTTCTGGCGAATAACTCACCTACACCTATTTGCCCAGGCTGTGCCCTGAGAGTTTTGCTAGGAAAGGAAGAAAGGAAGGGTGACCCGTGGGTATTCAAACCGAAAAGATCTGGATGGATGGCCGGCTCGTAGACTGGCAGGAGGCTAAAGTCCACGTTCTCACGCACGCTCTGCACTACGGCTCCGGTGTCTTCGAGGGCATCCGCGCTTACGAAACGGCCACCGGGCCGGCGGTATTCCGGCTGAAGGAGCACGTAGACCGGCTTTTTGATTCGGCCAAGCTTCTTTATATGGACATACCCTTCACCCGCGAGGAAATTGCCGAGGCCATTAAAGATACCATCCGCGCCAACCACCTCAAAAGCTGCTACATCCGCCCCGTAGTCTACCGCGGGTTGGGCGAAATGGGGCTGAATCCCCTCAAGTGCCCGGTGAACGTTTTCATCGCCGTCTGGCCCTGGGGCGCCTACCTGGGCGAAGAAGGCCTGGCCAAGGGTATCCGGGCGAAAGTTACCTCCTGGGTGCGCAACCATATTTCTTCCTTCCCGGCCAAAGGCAAGATCAACGGCGGGTACGTGAACTCTATCCTGGCTAAAGTCGACGCCATAAAGAGCGGCTACGACGAAGCCATTTTCCTTGACGCCGACGGGTATGTAGCCGAAGGGAGCGGCGAGAACATCTTCTGGGCTAAGGATGGAGTAATTTACACCACCCCGCTCCCCACAGTGCTGAGGGGCATCACCCGTGCTTCCCTCATTGAGCTCGCCCGGGACATGGGCTACCAGGTTGTGGAGACAAAAGCAGCCCGCGATGAACTTTACCTGGCGGATGAAGTGTGGTTCTGCGGGACGGCCGCGGAAATCACTCCTGTGCGCGAGATTGACGGGTACGTCATCGGGAACGGCTGCCGCGGTCCCATTGTGGAAGCTTTGCAGAAACGTTTCTTCGCGGTGGTACATGGGGAAGTTCCCGAGTACGAGAAGTGGCTCGCCCGCGTATAACGGGTAGCGCAGCTTTTTTGCATACCCTCCGTGCGGCTTTCCTTCACAAAAAAGAAGAGGGGGGCGCATCTTCGCGCCCCCTGGCCGGATAATTTTAGCTAAGGCGGAAGGGCCCCAGTGCCAGGAGCCTTTCCTGCTCTTTAAGAATTACATCGTAAAGGTTAATGTCGAGAAGGTTGCCGAGCGCCGCCACATAAAAGAGCAGGTTGCCCAGCTCTTCTTCCACCCTTTCCCGGCATTCCGAGCACAGCTGTCCTTGAAGGTGGGTGGAAAGGAAACTCAATGCCTGTTCGAGATTTGCTTCGGCAGGGATTCGCTGGCGCTGCGCCCGGATTTCCAGGCACCCACACGAGGTTACACCCTTGACGACTGCCCGATTGGTGCGCGCTGCGGCTTCCTGGATTTTGCTCAAAACATCCAGGATAGACCGGTGGCGTATAAGGTACTTCCCGACGGACTCCTGAAACTCATCGCAGATGAGATCCTTCATCGGCGAGGCCTCACCCCTTCCCCTGGTCCAATTATACCTATCGACCTTATCTTATGTCAACGCAGCGCAGCCCCTTGTCTATCTTTTTTGCCTGGCCGGAGGAAAACAGAGGGCGTGCATAGTAAATTTCTTCCAAATAGTTGACAGGTTGGGAGACCCTATGGTATAATCTTACCTCCCTTGACAGGCTGCCTTTTCCTGTGGTACCATAGAGGTGTACAGTAGGCGGGGAGGCAGGCTGATGTTCAAGGTGGGTGACAAAGTCGTTTATCCCATGCACGGCGCCGGGATCATCGAAGCCATCGAAGAACGGGAGTTCTTGGGCGAAAAGCGCCAGTACTACGTCATGCGGATGCCCATCGGCGATATGAAGGTGATGATCCCTACGGAAACTGGCGAAGAGGTCGGCCTCCGGCGCGTGATATCAAGGGAAGAGGTTGCGCGGGTGCTGGAAATCCTGCGCGAGCACAAGAGCAAGATGTCGAGTAATTGGAACCGCCGGTACCGGGCCAACTTGGAAAAGATCAGGAGCGGCGACCCCTTTGAGGTGGCAGAGGTGGTGCGCAACCTAATCCTGCGGGACCGGGAAAAGAAGCTATCGAGCGGGGAAAAGAAGATGCTCGACAGCGCACGCCAAATCCTCATCAGTGAACTGGTGCTAGCCCAGAACATTGGGGAAGAAGAGGCGCAGTCCCTGGTGGACCGGCTGGCGGCCAATTAAGAAAACGTCAGCAGGAACTGGCGTTTTTCTTTTTCCCACTGAGGTCGTTCGCGCCGCAGGGGGATGCCCGAGGGCCGAGGTTTTTCATCCCTCTGGTGGTGCCGCTGGCGGCATGTGGGAAAATCCAGGTTAAAGGAAGTGGTAAGTGTTTATAATAACTAGCGAGAACAGGATATTGTAGGAGGGTCGATTTGGCGTGTCGGATTGCCAAAAACAGGCTGCTGGTTTATACTGGAAAGACGGGAAAGGGGGGAAGTGAGTGATTAAGGGCTTTATTCGCCTCTTTATTGCGCTCTTGGGGGCGCTGGGCGGCTACGAACTCATGCTGATTGCCATACCCATTTTCACCGAAATTCTTCGTTGGACTCCCACCGCGGCTTGGCAGATCAGCCTCCTGGTCATTGGGGGACTTACCGGCGGTATCATCTTTTATCTTATTGCCCCGCCCATTACCCGTCGTGTGCTGCGTTTCCTCGAGTGGTCTGAAGGCCGGCTGCAGAAGATGCCGGCTACCGATATCATCTCCGGTTCCGTCGGGCTCGTGATCGGCCTGATCATTGCCAACCTTATGTCGCTGCCTTTTGGGCGCCTGCCCGTCGTAGGGCCTTTTATTCCGGTGCTGGCCAACATAATCCTTGGTTACATCGGTATGAACCTGGCGGTAAAGAAGAAGGACGATCTTTGGGCCTTCGTGGCCAGCTTCCCGCGTTTCGGCAAGGATAAGGAGAAAGGATCTCCTAAGCCGGCGGAAGCTGCGCCTTCGCCTAAGGTGCTGGATACCAGCGTCATCATCGACGGCCGCATCGCGGACATCGTAAAAAGCGGCTTTCTTGAAGGAACCCTAATCATCCCCAACTTTGTGTTGGAAGAGCTGCGGCATATTGCCGACTCCTCCGACATTTTAAAACGCAATCGCGGGCGGCGCGGACTGGACATTTTAAACCGCATCCAGAAAGAACTGGGGGCCAAGGTGGTCATTTCCGACCGGGACTACGACGACCTTTCCGAAGTGGATTCCAAGCTGCTTCGCCTGGCCCGCGACCTGAAGGCCAAAGTCCTCACCAACGACTACAACCTGAATAAAGTGGCCGAGCTTCAGGGCGTTCCGGTGCTCAACATCAACGAACTGGCCAATGCCGTAAAGCCCGTGGTACTTCCCGGTGAGGAGATGCTGGTCCATGTTATTAAAGACGGCAAGGAAGCCGGCCAGGGTGTGGCCTATCTGGACGACGGGACCATGATCGTCGTAGATGGCGGTCGCCGCCACATCGGCGAGACCATCGGCGTTCTTGTCACCAGCGTTCTGCAAACAGCCGCCGGGCGCATGATCTTCGCCAAGCCAAAGGCCATGGAAAAGGTGGTGTAACAAAAAAGCGGCCCTGCGGGGCCCTTTTTTGTGCCCGCCTGACTGCCGGCGGCAAAAAAAGGACTTTGCCCGGGCCGCAGCGAAAGAACGTTAAAAACCCCAGGAAACGAGTGTGGTAAAGAGTGAAGGTTTATGCCTTGGTTCCGGCTGCCGGTTCCGGCCGGCGCATGGGGAGTGAGACGAAAAAACAATTTCTTCTCCTCGGCGGAAGGCCCCTTTTTCTACACTGCCTCGCAGTTTTTGCACACCACCCACAGGTTACGGGAATTGTGCTTGTGGTCTCACCCGGGGACGAAGAAACGGCGGCGCGCTTGGTGGCGGAATACGGCCTGGACAAAAAGGTGGAAAAGATCATACCCGGCGGCTCCGAGCGACAGGACTCCGTGCGCCTGGGGCTGGCCGCCCTGCCGGAGGACACCGACTTCGTCCTCATCCATGACGCCGCCCGCCCTTTTCTCACGCCCGACCTCATTGACCGCACCCTGAGCGCGGCCGTGCGCACGGGAGCGGCCGTGGCGGCCGCGCCGGTGAAGGACACGATCAAAGTGGCCGCTCCCAACCGGCTGGTGGAGCGGACGCTGGAACGGAGCACCCTTTGGTCTGTCGCGACACCGCAAACGTTCTCTTACCGCCTCATCCTTGAAGCCCACCGCCGGGCTCAGGAAGACGGATTTACCGGTACCGACGATGCCGTGCTGGTAGAGCGCTTGGGCCGGCCGGTGGAGCTCGTTCCCGCGAGCGACACCAACATAAAGGTTACCACCCCGACGGACCTTCTCCTGGCCGAATGCCTGCTCGGTAGTGCCGCCGGTGCAGCAAAAGAAGCCGGCATGCCGGGGGAAGAAGCGGAAAAAGAAAGGGGATTCATGATGCGCGTCGGAAGCGGTTTCGACGTACACGCCTTCAAGCCGGGCCGCCGCCTGGTTCTGGGGGGCGTAGAAATACCCTACCAGCGGGGCCTGGAAGGTCACTCCGACGCCGACGTGCTTCTTCATGCCGTAGCCGATGCCCTTCTGGGCGCGGCGGGGGAACGCGATATCGGCCACCACTTTCCCGATCAAGATCCGGCCTGGGCGGGCATTTCCAGCCTGATCATTTTAGAAAAAACCGGGGAGATAGTTCGCCGCCGCGGCTTCAGCATTACCAATATTGACAGCCTCGTTATCGCCCAAGAACCCAAGATTGCCCCATACGTGGAAAGAATGCGCGCCAACATCGCTCAGGCTTTGAAAATTCCCTCGGAGCGCGTGGCCGTAAAGGCTACTTCCACCGAGCGCCTGGGCTTCACCGGCCGCGGCGAAGGAATTGCCGCCCAAGCCGTTTGCCTGCTGCAAGAGGTCTCCACACGATAGAATGTATAAAAGTTGGCGGTTTGGTTATACTGGAAATGTAGGGCGAAACGTCCTACATTCTTTTGTTCTCTGGCCGGTTTTGGCCGAGAAGGGGAAGGCGCGCTTGACCGGTGATCCTTCCCCGGCAATGCGAAAGGAGGACAAGAAGTGGAGAAGAAGGCGCACCTGCTTCTGGCAGGCTGCGTCCTGGCTACGCTTATTATGTTCCTCGTCCCGCATATCACGAAAGGTCAGGTCCAGAGGGAAGGTGCATCGGCCGGGACCCCGACCGGCGGGCTGGAAAACGCCGGCTGGGAGCTTTCGCTCCGGCCCGGCGGTCAAGACGGCTCCATACCGGAAGTGGTAGTGGGCCGGCAGGTGGTGATCAGAATACGCTCTGCCGCAGGCGGCTTTACTCCCTGGGAGCGCGCGCAATTGGTGCTAGAGCGGTTGAGAAGTGCCGAGCAGCAGGGGATTGATCCCGCCGGCATCGTTCCTGATTTTTCCGGAGGGGAGGCGGTGGTGCGCGCCGGCGACATGCTCCTGGTTACGGCCGACCGGGGTACGGCCAGGGCCAACTCGCTTTCGCCGCCGGAGCTGGCCTTTGTCTGGGCCAATAACCTGCGCACCAGCTTGGGAGCCCGGCCCCTGGAAAAAGAAGAGGCGCTGCGCGCCATGGCGCGCGGCCGCACGCTCACGGCAAGGGCCTCCTGGTACGGACCACGTTTTCACGGGCGGCGGACGGCCAACGGAGAGGTTTTCGACCAAAACCTCTTTACCGCCGCCCACCGCACCTTACCTTTCGGCACTCTGGTCCTGGTCACCAATCCGGCCACCGGCCGGTCGGTGGTGGTACGCATCAACGACCGCGGGCCGTATATAAGCGGCCGCAGCATCGACTTGTCGCGGGCGGCGGCCCGGGCAATCGGGATGGAGGAAGCCGGCGTAGCCGAGGTAGAGCTGACCATACTGAGCCGGTAAGTCGCGGGGAAGCAGCGTTAAGGCTGCTTCTCCTTTTTCCTTGCCTGTCCCTGTTACATACAGGAAGAGCATGGTATAATAAAAAAGATTAGAACCGAGGGAGGCCGGCTTCATGGATAAGGTGCGTGTGAGGTTTGCCCCCAGCCCGACTGGGCCGCTACATATCGGCGGTGCACGGACGGCGCTTTTCAACTGGCTTTTTGCCAAGAAAAACGGGGGCACATTTGTTCTTCGCAGCGAGGACACAGATCGCGAGCGCTCTTCCCGGGAGGCCGAGGAAGCCATCATGCGCGACCTGGCCTGGCTGGGTATTACTTGGGACGAGGGCGCAGACGTCGGCGGGCCGCGCGGCCCGTACCGCCAGAGCGAACGCCTGGACACCTACGCGCGCTTTACAAAAAGGCTCCTGGAAGACGGGCTGGCCTACCAGTGTTTCTGCAGCGAGGAAGAGCTGGCCCAGCAGCGCCGGGAAATGCTGGCCCACGGCGAGACACCCCGCTACCTGGGGCGCTGCCGTAGCCTTACGCCGGAAGACAGAGAGCGGCTCCTGGCCGAAGGAAGAAAACCGGTCGTTCGTTTTCGTGTGCCCGGCGGCAAGAGAATTGTGGTAAACGACCTGGTGCACGGCGAAGTGACCTTCGCCAGCGAGGAAATCGGCGACTTCATCATTGTTAAGTCCGACGGTGTACCTACCTACAATTTCGCTGCGGTAATCGACGACCACCTCATGGGCATTACCCACGTCATCCGCGGCGAGGAGCACCTTTCCAACACCCCGCGCCAGATCCTTCTCTACCAGGCTTTAGGCTGGCGCGAGCCCCAGTTTGCCCACATTCCCCTCATCCTGGACGAAGACCGTACCAAGATGTCCAAACGCAAGGGGGATGTGGCCGTGGAAGAATACCGCCGGCGCGGCTACCTGCCCGAGGCCATCGTTAATTTCCTTGCCCTGCTCGGCTGGTCTCCGGAAGGAGAAAAAGAAATCTTTTCGCTTAAAGAGCTCGTCGAGCGCTTTAGCCTGGAGCGCGTCTCCAGAAGCCCCGCCGTTTTCAATACCGACAAGCTCAAGTGGCTCAATGCCCACTACATAAAGGCAAGCTCCAACGAACGCCTTCTAGACCTGGCCCTGCCGCATCTCAAGGCCGCCGGGTACGTTGCGGGCGACCCCGGCCCGGAGGAGCGTGCCTGGCTCCTAAAGATCGTCTCCTCGGTAAAGGATTCCCTGGCCGAAGTCGGAGAAATCGCCGAACATGTAGAGTTTTACTTCGCCGCTGAGGTGAAGCCGGAAGACGCCAAAGCCCGCCAGATTCTCGAAGAAGAGCAGGTTCCGGCGGTTTTCGCCGCCGCCAAAGAACACATCGATGCCCTACCCGAACTTACCCCTGAGGCCGTGCGGGCAGAACTCAGGCGCCTGACCAAAGAGCTGGGGCTTACCGGACGCAAAGTGTACATGCCCCTCCGGGTTGCCTTAACCGGCCGGGCCCACGGTCCGGAGCTCTACCAGGTCATAGCCATCCTCGGCCGGCAGAAGGTGAAGGAACGCCTGGCGGCCGCCCTGGCCGGCCGCGCCTAAGAAAGGAGGATTTCGGTTGGCCATCTACGTTTACAACACCCTCACGCGCCGCAAAGAGGAGTTCAAACCCCGCGAACCCGGCAAGGTAAGCATTTACGTGTGTGGCGTCACCCCGTACAACTTTTGCCACGTGGGCAACGCCCGCCCCTACTTAGTCTGGGACGTCATCCGCCGCTACTTTGCCTATAAGGGCTATTCCGTCCGCTACATCCAGAACTTCACCGATGTGGACGACAAGATCATCAATAAGGCCAAAGAAGAAGGCGTCAGCGCCCTGGCCGTTGCCGATCGTTACATTAAGGAATACTTCGCCGATATGGACGCCCTGGGAATTCAGCGAGCCGACGTTTACCCGCGCGTTACCGATCACATTCCGGACATCATCCGCGTAGTGGAGGCGCTGGTGAAATCCGGGCACGCCTATGTGCTGGGCGGCGATGTCTACTACAGCGTCGAGAGTTTCCCAGAGTACGGCAAGCTTTCCGGCCGCAGCCTGGATGAGCTCAAAGCTGGGGCGCGCATCGAGGTAAACGAAGAGAAACGCCACCCCATGGACTTTGCCCTGTGGAAGGCGGCCAAGGAGGGCGAGCCGGCTTGGGACAGCCCTTGGGGCCCCGGCCGCCCCGGCTGGCACATTGAATGCTCGGTGATGGCCCTGAAGTACCTGGGTGAGGGCTTCGACTTCCACGGCGGCGGCTCCGACCTTATCTTTCCCCACCACGAAAACGAAATCGCCCAGTCCGAAGCCTACGCCGGCACCGCCTTCGCCCGCTACTGGGTGCACAACGGCTTCGTCAACATGGGCGGTGAGAAGATGGCCAAGTCCGTGGGGAATGTAGTGCGTGTGCGCGACATCCTCGCTGAGTTTCCCGGCGCCGCCCTCCGCTACTATATGCTTTCTACCCACTACAGAAGCCCCATCGACTTCCGGCTGGAAGATATGCCTGCCGCCCAGCGTGGTTGGGAACGCCTTAAGCTCCTGGAGGAGAACCTGGCCCGGGCCCTGGACGGCCGGGAGGCGGCTGCGCCGGCGGAGTCTTCCGAGGCGCAGGCCTTTCTGGCCAGGCTGGAGGGCTTCAAGAATTCTTTTGAGGCCGCCATGGACGACGACTTCAATACCGCCCAGGCCCTGGCCGTGCTCTTTGAGCTCGCCCGCGAACTAAATGCCTATCTGGCCCAGGGCGGCATAAACGGCGAGCGCGCCTACGTCTTATCCCAGGGCCGCGATCTCTTCCTTAAGCTCGGCGGGGTGCTCGGTCTGACCGGGATTAAAGAGGGCGGGCGCGAGAATGCCGAGCTTATCGACGGGCTCTTGGACCTGGTGGTGGAGCTCAGGCAAGAAGCCCGGAAACGCAAGGACTTTGCCGCAGCCGACCGCGTCCGCGACCGTTTGGCCGAGCTGGGCGTTATTTTGGAGGATACTCCCCAAGGCACGCGTTGGCGCTTTGCCCCTCGTGGGTAGGTTTAAAGACCTACAGCCTATTTTCCGGCAAAATTACTTACGGGAGAAGCCGAAATATGTTCGTTAAGCTCATAAACCACACCCCGGACCCGGAACGCACCGTGGCGGCCGCCGCCCGCCTCTGTTACTCGTCAATTGGAGCAGCCGAACTCTTTACCAGCTTAAAGGATGCCGATGTGGCGCGCCTTTTGGTCCACCTGGTGGAGAGCGGGCATGAGTCGCCCGTCGAGCATGTCACCTTCACGTTTGCCATTGAGGGCATAAGCCGCGCCTGCAGCCACCAGCTGGTGCGCCACCGCATTGCCTCCTACTCCCAAAAATCCCAGCGTTACGTGCGCGAGGAGCAGTTCGATTACATTGTACCACCCAGCATTGCTTCCGATGCGGCGGCAAAAAGGCGGTTTGAGGAAACCATGGCCGCCCTTCAGGCCGCCTACAACGACCTTTTGAAGCTTGTCCCTCCGGAGGACGCCCGCTACGTCCTCCCCAACGCCTGCGAGACCAAGATCGTTGCCACCTTCAACGCCCGGAGCCTCTTCAACTTTTTCAGGCTGCGCTGCTGCCGGCGGGCTCAGTGGGAGATTCGCGAGCTGGCGTGCGCCATGCGCGAAGAGGTACGGCGCGTGGCGCCAAGGCTCTTTTCCCTGGCCGGTCCCAGCTGCGAGACCGAAGGCGTTTGCTACGAAGGGCGGTTTTCCTGCGGCCGCGCGCCGCTCGCCAGTCATACCCCGCACAGGGCACGCGTAGAATAAAAGTGCCGGCGGGACAGGTTGAACCGCCGGCCGGATAAAAAGGTGGTGGAGGGTTGTCCGGAAGCGAAGCCATTTGGGGGCGAAATGTAGTTCTTAGCGCCCTTGAATCCCAAAGGCCCATTAACAAAATCCTCATTGCCTCCGGTGGACACGGCCGCGAGCT
>JASKLG010000025.1 GCA_030153805.1 Bacillota bacterium
TACCGGCCCTCGTTTCCGACAGAATAATGTGCAGTTTGCGATAGAGGGTAAGGGCCAGGGCAAAGACCAGCTCCGCCACCGAGGCCATGTTGGCACCAGGGGTGCGGGCCACAGGTATGCCGCGCCTTGTAGCAGCCGCCACGTCGATGTTGTCATAGCCGGCTCCCAGTTTATGAATCAGTTTAAGCGACTTCGCCCGGTCGATGAGCTTTTCGTCCACGGGAGCCGTGTTGACAATTAGGTAATCGGCCGTGGGCAGAACCTCCTCCCAGCGCTCGTCATCCCGCGTGACCAGCTCATAACCTTCGGGAAGAAACTCAAGAAAAAGCCGCTTAAGGTCGGCGCTTATAAGGTCTACGTGGATGATTTTGGGCATTGTATCACTCCTCCTTCAAAGAGGGTAGCTGCAAAGCATCTGCATTCACCGCAGTGGAGCGAGACGCTACAGTACCTTCCAGGCATTTACAGTAAATAGCTAATTCCCTGCTTCCTCGCTCGCCGCCTTTGACCCAGGTAGAGAGCTAGGAACAGGCTAAGACCGATCATGTCTGTCACAAGGCCCGGGTGGATGAGCATAAGGCCGGCGGTTGCAAGGAGGATTCTTTCCAAAACGTTTGCCTCGACGAGTAGCCATCCCTGTACACCCGATTCTATGGAAACCATACCTACGATGGCCCCTAGGGCCACGCGAACAGCACCCAGGAAGGTGGTATTCACTAGGAGGAGCTGGGGCGACATGACAAAGATGTAGGGAATTAAGAAAGCGCCTACAGCCAGCTTGGTAGCGTTTATGCCCGTACGCATTGGTTCACCCTTGGCAACACCGGCCCCCGCATAAGCTGCCAGTGCCACCGGCGGCGTCAGGTCGGCTACAATGCCAAAATAGAACACGAACAGGTGGGCAGCCAAGAGGGGGACACCTAAGTGAACGAGCGCCGGTGCAGCAATGGTAGAAGTGATTACGTAGTTGGCCGTAGTCGGAGAACCCATGCCGAGAATGAGCGACGTGATCATGGTGTAGAACATGGTAAGGAGAAGATTGCCTTTTGCCAGCGTTACCAGCCCATTGGCCAGCTTCAGCCCCAGGCCGGTAAGCGTAACCGACCCGACGATCATTCCGGCTGCGGCAGTAGCTGCTGCCACCCCCAGAGCTCCCCGCGCTCCCTGTTCCAGGGCGTCAAGGATATCGCCCGGTTTAAGGCGAGTTTTAGGGGAAAAAGCACTTACCACCAGGGCCAAGGCAATAGCGTACAAGGCCGCTTTGACCGGGGTAGCTCCGGTAGCCATAACTACAATCAAGCCGAGGACGGGAATAAGCAGCTGGCCTCGTTCGCGCAGAATTCTTCCCAGCTGGGGCACTCGATCCGGCGGTAACCCCTTAAGGCCCGTCCGTCTCGCTTCCAAGTGCACACCAATGCCTACCCCGGTAAAGTAGAGAACGGCCGGGATAGCTGCCGCCAGGGTTATCCTAGCGTAGGGTATACCAATGAACTCCGCCATCAAGAAAGCGGCAGCCCCCATTATGGGCGGCATAAGCTGCCCGCCCGTAGAGGCAGCAGCTTCCACGGCGCCGGCGAAGTTCGGGTGATAGCCGATGCTCTTCATTAGGGGAATGGTGAAGCTCCCCGTACCGACAACGTTGGCTACTGAACTCCCGGAAATTGTACCCTGCATGGCGCTGGCGATAACGGCCACCTTGGCCGGCCCACCTACAGCTCGCCCGGCGATGGCATTGGCCAGATCAATGATAAACTGGCCGATGCCTGTTTTTTCCAAAAATGCCCCGAAAAGGATAAAGAGGAAGACAAAAGTTGCAGACACACCGAGCGGTATGCCCAGAATGCCTTCAGTTGTAAAGAACATGTGGCTGATGATGCGTTCTACCGAAAAGCCGCGGTGGGCAAGGAAGCCTGGAAGGTAAGGACCGACGTAGCCATAAAGCACAAACAACCCGGCAATCACGGTAATGGGCAGACCGACGATCCGCCTGGCCGCCTCCAGCACCAGCAGGATGGCTAAAGCGCCGACAACCAGATCGAGCTTGGTCGGGTCGCCGGCACGCATAAGGATATCCTGGTAATTGATAATCCAGTAGAGGTTGACCCCGGCACCAAGAAGCGCTAAGACCACATCCACCCAATCCATACTTACAAAGGCGCCTGGGCGCCGCTTGCGGCTGGGATAAAGCAGGAAGATTAAAGCGAGAGCGAAGCCAAGATGCCAGGTACGCTGCAGCTGCGCCGGAAGGACTCCGCGGATGGCCGTATAGAGCTGATAGATGGACATGCCGATGGCCAGCCAGCGCACAATGCCGGCCCAAACCCCTGTCAGGCGCCGGTAGTTTGATTCAATATCGATTTTTGCGCGCAGCTCTTCCAGGTCTTTCTCGGTCAAAGTCTGGTTCTCCTGCACGTGTTTTTCTCCCCTTCCTGCCCGATTATCCCTTGTCTACGGTGTCTTCCGAAAGCCTAAGCCACCTAGATTCTTCGTAAAGAACGAACCAGCGCGGGTGTTCCCCGGCCAAAAGGCGCACGGCCTGACCGGGAGGCGTAAGCCGTGCTAATGGTAGAGTACGCCGGCGGTAAACCAACTTGTGTTGGGCCACCCAGCCCACAGCGAGGACTACTTCCTTATACCGCCGCCCCATATGCGTGAGGATGTACTGGCCATCCTTGAGCTCAAACTGCATCCCCGGCTCCGGGCCTGCCGGGAGGCCGGCCCCATTCATATCCCACACGGTTTTATCCACCAGGATCTGGCCTTCCGGACTCACATAAAAAACCTCCTCCACCGGCCGCCTGGCAATGGAGTGCAGGTAGGTAAGGGTGAACGGCTCACCGGCAGCCGCAGGAAGAGCCAGGAGCAGGTTATGCGTATCACGATCGACAATGTCCAGGGTTTTAACCGGGGAGACGGCCCAAGCGCCGAAGCTCAGAACAAGAACACCGACTAAGGCCAAAAAAATCAGCCTTCTTACCATAAGCTAGGAGGCCGGATAGAGCCTCTCACTCTACCCGGCCCGCCCCCCTCGTCGTTTACTCAGGGCAGGTTTATTCCCTGCTCCTTGTAGTACTTAACCGCTCCAGGATGTAGCGGAATGGTGATGGCTTTCACCGGGTTCTTGGGGTCCATGTAGTTAGCTTTGGCATTGGCCTGCGCCAGGCTGGCCTGGTTCTCCCAAAGAGTCTTCGTCAGGTTGTAAACAACATCGTCCGGAAGATCCTTGTGAGCCACGAGGATAGCCTGTACGGCCACAGTGTTTACGTCGGTAGTCTGACCCTGGTAGGTGTTGGCCTTCAGCGTGAAGGGGCTGAAGAACGGGTACTTCTGTTGGAGGGCCTTAATGTCTTCGTCGCTCATGGAAAGAACCCGGATTTTTTTCACCGCTGAAACATCCTGGATGCCGGCGTTAGGGGCACCGGTGGTAAGCATAATCGCATCGATGTGGTTGTCTTTAAACTGATCTGCCGACTCGGCGTAGGAGAGATAGAAGGGTTGAATGTCCTTGTAGGTCAGACCAAATGTCTCCAAAATCTGGCGGGCATTCGCTTCGTTACCCGAACCGGGCGCACCGACGGAGACTTTGTGCCCCTTCAGGTCTTTAATCGATTTGATGGGGCTGTCCGCCGGGACGATAATCTGAATCACTTCGGGATACAGGGTGGCAACCCCGCGCGCACTATTTAGCGGGTTGTCCTTAAACGCCTCTATTCCCTTGGCTGCGTACTCGGCAATATCGTTCTGCGTAAGGGCAAGCTCAACCTCTTTCTTCTCCAAAAGCTTCAGGTTCTCTACCGAAGCGCCTGTAGCCTGAGCGGTGACATTATAACCCAGTTTGGAATTCCAAATCTGAGCCATAGCCCCTCCCAGCGGATAGTAGGTACCTGCGGTTCCGCCCGTGGCCAAAATCATCTGTTGGGCTTGGGAAGCCGGTGCCTGGGTTTGCCCCTCCTGCTGAGCCTGCTGTTGTTGCTGAGCAGGCTGCTGGCTGCTACAACCACCTAACACTAACGCAAAGATTATGAAAAAAATCCCAAACATCAGTAACCTTTTCATCTTCTCCCCTCCCGTACTGCATTATGCCTGAAGTCCATTAAGGAGCAACTCCGTGATCGACAAACAAAGGTCCCGAAGAACACCTCCTTTCAAAAGCACCAGAATGATCGCTTAAATATTCATTCTGCGCCTTTGGGGAAATTCCTTCTACATCTTCCCGCCTTCTGGTCAGGTTTCATTCTTAGAATCCCTGCCCCACCGAAATTACCATCCGGTGCGTGCCGTTAAGAACAAGCACTTTGGCCGCCGGACCGTAGCGTTTAAGTTCCCGGTCCAGTGCCTCCTGAGCGCTGGCCATAGCTTCCATGTGGATGGCCTTAATTTGCTCGGGGTACATCTTTGACTGGGCCATGATCACCCGGTGTTTTTTGAGCACCTGGGCCACGCCATACGCCCGGTGGTGGCCCGGCTTGCGTTCGGGCAGGCTTTCTACCCTGGCTATCACTTCATCGGGAGTAGCCGCCTCTTTTAACGTATTGTAGAAAACTTCGTTGTAGATCCCTTCTTTCATGGGCGAAACGGCGATAATTGCGCCTCCTTGACGGACGCAAGAATTTCCCACCGCCGCTCCGGCCGCAGCGCAGATGTCCAACGACCTAAACCTTAGGCAGTAGTAAACACCGAATGTTATGATCACTGCACTTTATAGCCTATGTCATGCATCTTATATAGCATAAGCTGGACTATCCCCTTTAATGTTCCAAAATTACTGCCCCTCTTTTAGTCATACATTCTCCATTTGTATGGAAAATCCTTCTCTCAGCCTTATACAACATAAACATAAAGGGCCGGGACCTGCCGCAGCCCCGGCCAGCTTCGTCGCTCTTGCCAGGAATCGTCTTACAGCAATCAATAACTAGCTTCCCATCCGTTCATAAACTGGCCGCGAGACGACCCACGCCCTTAGTCTTCGTGGCACACGCCTGCGCCGGTTTGTCCCTGAGTACAAAAAGGAATGGCACCTTGCAGTATACTTAGTTTTCTTCCGTAGTTTCCTCTTCTGCCAGGTATTTTTTTAGGATTTCCTCTGCTCGCTCGACGTTTACAATTCCGCACGTGCAGGGACGAGCCAGTTCCTCGGCCGCCTGACGAGCAGTCTTTTTCCCGCGGCGTACAAGCTCGGCCTGCTCTTTCACCAAAGATGCAGCCAGCATGCCGTGACCGCACATGGTGACAATTTCCATAATGGTTTCCGCAGGAAGTCGTTCCGTCCGGCCCCAGACGCCTAAGGAAAGGTTGACGGAATGCGGTTTGCAGCCAATCTCTCTGGCCATGGCGAGCACTTCATCGATTAAGCCGCTTACTGTCACAGAAATGCCGAAATCTCTTTCTTTTACTTTTTTGAGGACCTGTAGGACCTTCTCGCGGTCGGAAAAACAGCAGCGCACGCGCGGTACCTTGGCCTTGGATAAGTTGTCGCGGATGTCCTCGATGGTCGAGCCGTCATAGATGTTACGAACTTCATAAGAGCCGATATTCGTCGGACCGGCTTCGGCTATAATATCAACAATTTCGCGCAGCTTGTCGTGCGATCCTTCGTGGTTGATGTTTGCCGCAGGAGTAAAAAGTAGCACATAGTCTTTCTTTAAGGATTCGATGCTGCCGCGGCGGTGTAAAGAGTGCGTCATCTTTACTCCTCCCTGAGCGGGCGCCCCAGGCCCAAGTTAATCTTAGCATTAGGACGATAATGGATGCCCATCTCTTCGAGAACGGGAATAACGGGTATGTTGCCGTCCTCATCGAAGCGGGTGATTAAGTCGAGGGAAAACACCGTGTCCACTTCTTCCGCCAGCTCTCGGATGGCAGTAAGAAGTTCTCTTAGCCTCTCCGCCGGCGCTGAAAACTCGACAATGCAAGAGATAACCCGTTCCTTATTAACCCACGGTTTAAGGGTCCCTGTTTCCGGATCGTCAATCAGGTAAGAAAGCGGATTATTCTTTTCCAGCCGAATTCCTAAGGCGGCCAGGCGCTTGATCACTTTCTCCACTTCGGCCATTGTAGTCCCCAGGACGGGCCGGCCCATCTCTATGGCAATGCCTATCTGCCCACGTTTTACCCTGGCGGTTACGTCGTTGGTCTTAACCTCCTCGGTTCCCCGGCCGGGAAGGAGTGTTTCCTTGTGCGTTGCCATGGGGTCGGAGAAGAATTTGCGCACCGACCGCGGCTCTTGGTAAACCTCAGACGGCTCAACGATAGCATCTGATGGACACCTGGCCATGCGCAGGCAGGTCCCGCACTCGGCGCAAAGCTCCTGGTCAATATAGACGCGATCGGGCTCCTCTACCTGGATGGCCCCCACCGGGCAGTACGGCACACAGCTCCGGCAACCAATACACAGGTCTTCGTTGATGTACATGAATTCATCACTCCTTAATAATTGCTGAACTACTGCTGGAGGACGGGTTTTTTCTTGGCCACACTGTGCAGCACCGGCACTACAACCGCCGCTACAGCAATAAGAAGGATTACCAGAGATAAAGGCCGGGTAAAGAAGATGCTCAGGCTACCGTGGGATAGTAATAGCGACTGCCGGAGAGAGTTTTCCATCATATTGCCGAGAACCAGAGCCAAAACCAACGGAGCCGCCGGATAATCCAGCCGCTTCATTAAATAGCCCAGGAAACCGAAGGCCACGGTGATGCCCACATCAAAGAGACTGTTATTCAGCCCGTAGGAACCGGCCAAGATGAACGCTACAACCCAGGATACAAGAGTATGTGTGGGAATATCCAATACCTTTACAAACAAGGGAATGAAAAGCAGGAGAAGCAACATCAGCATCACGTTACCTACGTACATCGAAGATATCAGGCCCCAGACAAACTCCGGGTTGCGTTCGAAAATTAGCGGCCCCGGTCGCAGATTGTACATCATAAGCGCACCCATGAGTACCGCCGTGGTGGCCGAGCCGGGAACTCCGAGCGCCAGAAGAGGCACAAAGGCACCAACGGAAGCCGCGTTGTTCGCCGATTCCGGAGCTGCAACACCCTCGATGGCGCCCTCGCCGAACTTCTCAGGATGGCGGGACAGGCGCTTGGCCGTCGAATAAGAAATAAACGAAGCTATGGTCCCACCGGCTCCCGGCAGCATTCCGGTGAAAAAGCCAATCCCTGTGCCGCGCAGGATGTGGGGCCAGGACAAAGCCCAGTCTTCTCTGTTGGGAAGGAGGTTGCGGAGGTTAAGTCGCACTTCGGCCCGCTTAAGCTTTGGTGCATCGCTGGCGGCCAGGCTGATGAGTTCGGCAATCCCAAAAAGCCCCAGGGCTACGGTGATGAACTCCACACCGCTGTAAAGTTCCGGACGACCAAAGCAAAAGCGCGGCAGACCGGTGACAAGGTCGGTTCCCACGCAGGAGAGGGCCAAGCCGATTAACATGGAAGCCATGCCTTTAAAGGGCGATTTGCCCGTTAATCCCGAAACAGTAGAAAGCCCCATTACCATTAGAGCAAAGTATTCCGGTGGGCCAAACCAAAGCGTGGCCTGGGCTAGGGCCGGGGCTAAGAAGGTAAAGACGATAACTGAAATGGTACCTCCTATAAAAGAAGCGAATGCAGCCATACCGAGGGCCGCTCCCGCCCGCCCCTTTTGTGCCAGCGGATAGCCGTCTAAGCAGGTCGTCACAGCCGCGGAATCGCCGGGCGTGTTTATGAGAATCGAAGCGATGGCTCCGCCGTACATGGCACCGTAGTAAATACCGGCCAGCATAACGATGGCCGTAGTCGGGTTCACACCGAATGTTAGGGGTAGAAGCACGGCCACTCCGGTGGAAGGCCCCAGGCCGGGAAGCGCCCCGATGAGCGTTCCCGCAATCACCCCGATCAGACAGGCGAAAAGGTTTACCGGCTGCAGGGCTACTGAAAATCCAGAAAGGAGTAGGCTAAGTGTTTCCATAAAAACGGCCCCTCCTAGATGCCGAAAATCCCTGTGGGGAAGCTAACCATGAGAAAACGGACAAAGAGAAAATAGAAAGTTACAGTAATCGTGGCTGCCGTAATGGCCGTTTGGCTCCAAGAGGCACCCAGGAAACGGGCGACAAATCCGGCCAGGAGCGCCAAAGCGAGCAGCAGGCCCAAGATAGAGCTCAACCAGATGGTCAGTGCTCCTGCACCAGTAATTGCCACAAGAGCACGGAAAGCCCCGGGCGGAAAAAGTGGCTCATCTTTAGATCCCCGACTTTCCCAAAGAATACCTAGGCTGAAAAGCCCCAGAAAAACCCCAATCCAAAACGGTAAGAATCCTGGGCCAGGAGCAGATTTTTCATAGTAACCCATAGCGAGGCCTGTAACGCTGATGTATACAGCCAGCGCCAGCAGGCAGAAAGCTGCCGCTTGGTTAGCGCGTTTCACCGCCGTTCCCCTCCTTCCGCCTGCCGGGGAAGGGCAGGTACCCTTCCCCGGAAACTTTGGTGCGGTTATTTAAGCAGGCCCAGGTCTTTAAAGATCTCTGCGTAAAGCTCGTTTTGCTTGACGATGGCTTCCCCAAACTCTTTGGCCGGCAAATACCGCGCCGTAACCATGTTGGGTTCAATGTATTCTTTTTGCCAGGTCGTGCTTTCACTCAACTTCCTAAACGCCTCTTCGAGTACTTTGAGCGCGTCTTCAGGAATATTCTTGGGGGCAACAATGCCGCGGAATTGGTAGAACACTACCTGGTCGTAACCCAATTCTTTAAACGTCGGAACATCCGGTAGCTTTTCCAGGCGCTCCTCTGTAGTAACGGCAAGGGGCCTTGCCTTCTTGGCCTCTAGTTGATTAAGCGCCTCGCCCGGGCTGGCCCAGCAAAGTTGTACGTGCCCGCCCAAAAGGGCCGTCATGGCGTCGCCGCCGCCCTCAAAGGGAACAAAATTGAATTTAACTCCGGCTTGCTTTTCTAAGAGGCCCGTGCAGACCCGGTCATCGGACAACCCGCTCGTGCCGGCGACGGCCAAACCCTCCGGCTTTTCTTTAGCAGCTTCGATGAGGTCCTCTAGGGTCTTGTACGGCGAATCCTCTTTAACCATAAGCAGGAAGGGATCCATGGCCAGCGCGGCAACCGGTGTAAAGTCTTTGTAGCTGACGGGAGAATTTCCGGCTAGCGGCGTTGTCCAGAAGCTCGAACTCACCGTGCTGATAATGTAGGGATCGCCGATCTTGCCGGCCACGTAGCTCCAACCGATGGAACCGCTGCCGCCCGGTTTGTTCTCTACCACGAGAGGCTGCGGCAAGATTGACTCTTTCTGCATCACCCCAGCAATGGCCCGGGCCATGATGTCGCTCCCACCGCCGGCCGAAAACGGTACCAGGAAAGTAATCGGTTTTTCCGGATACTTAGTTCCCGCCGGTTCGTCCCCTCCAGCTGACTGGCCTGCCGGCTTGCTGCAGCCGAACATACCCAGGCTCAGTACAACCACAAGAAAAAACGCCAATACCTTTCTCATTACACTACCCCCTTCTGTTTTGAGCTTTCCCGAAGTTTCCTGCCCGTCTCCCAATACCCTCTTTGCACCACCTCCTTAGCGATACCCCTCTTACCCCACCTATTTCTCGGCAGCTGCCCTAATCGCTTCCGCCTGGTGGGTGCCTTCCCTCCTACCGTGCAACACGTCAAGGAGTCGCCGTTCGCCGGCTTCCAGGTGCTCTTGTATCAGGCGGCCCGCCTCTTTGGCATCCCGGCGGTGTAGCGCTTCAACAATGGCCAGGTGCTCGCGGGCGACCTGGCGCACTATCTCCTTTCTCTCGGATTCTGCACTGCCCTCTACAAAGGAACGAATGCGTATGGAGTGGATGTTCACTTTTTCCAAGAGTTCGCGCAAAAGCCTGTTGGAAAGGTGCTTATAGAATAACGCGTGGACCTCGAAAGAAACCCGGGTATAAGCGGCAAAATCCTCCGGGTGCGCCAACACTTCTTGAAGTTCGGACATAATTGGTTCCAATTCTTCTTTTGAACACCTTTCGGCGGCAAGAGCGGCCACATAAGGCTCGAGGAGTCTACGCACTTCCCAAACGTCTTGGATATCGCTCTCGGTGATCGGCGCCACAACTGCGCCTTTGTTCGGAATAATATTTACTAAGCCCACGCTCGCTAGCCGGGCCAGCGCCTCACGTACAGGTGTGTTGCTTACTCCGTATTCGGCAGCCAGCTTTTCGATGGGCAGTTCTTCACCAGGACGGTATTGATTGGAAAGAATGGCATCTTTGATAGAAGCAAAAAGCTGTTCCCAAAGAGTAGGAAACAAGAGCCTTTTTTTCACGCTTGAGCCTCCAGGGTGAGTTTTATGCTTTTCGGTTCTGATTATATCATTGTATGTTTTTTTAGTCAATGTATATTACATTTAGCATTTAGCATTTCGAATGGCCCAAAAAGAAAAAACCGGGAACGGATTTCGTATCCCGGGGAACACATAAATAGCCCGGCCCCTTGCGGGGTCGGGCTTTGGGCCACGGCGGTTTAGTAGTCCATGTCGCCGGGCGGCGTGGGCGCGGTCTTCTCTTTTTCGGGGATCTCGGCCACCAAGCACTCGGTGGTAAGGAGTAGTGAGGCAATGCTGGCCGCATTCTCCAGCGCCGTACGGGTAACTTTAACCGGATCGACGATACCGGCCTTCACCATGTCGACAAACTCTCCGGTCACGGCGTTGAAGCCGACGCCTTCCGGCGATTCCTTAACCTTGTTCACAATTACGGAACCCTCAAGGCCGGCGTTCTCGGCAATCTGCCGGAGCGGCTCCTCAACCGCACGTTTGACGATGCGGATACCCACCGCCTCGTCACCTTCAGCCTGGAGGCTGTCCAGAACCTTCACGGCGTTGAGGAGAGCAGTGCCGCCGCCGGGAACGATACCCTCCTCCACAGCTGCGCGAGTGGCATTGAGGGCGTCCTCGACGCGCATCTTCTTCTCTTTGAGTTCGGTCTCGGTGGCCGCGCCGACCTTAATTACGGCTACGCCGCCGGCAAGCTTAGCCAGGCGCTCCTGGAGCTTTTCACGGTCGTAATCAGACTCGGTCTCCTCGATCTGTTTCTTGATCTGGGCCACACGGGCTTTAATGTCCTCCTGCCGGCCATAGCCCTCGACAATGGTGGTCTTCTCCTTGCCCACCTTGACTTTCTTGGCCCGGCCGAGGGAGTCAAGATCGACGTTCTCCAGCTTAATGCCCAGATCTTCAGAGATAAACTTACCGCCGGTGAGGATGGCAATATCCTCCATCATCGCCTTGCGGCGATCGCCGAAGCCCGGCGCCTTAACGGCTACGCACTGCAAGGTGCCGCGCAGGCGGTTGACCACCAGAGTGGCCAGGGCCTCGCCCTCAATGTCCTCAGCGATGATGAGAAGCGGCTTACCGGTGCGCACAACCTTCTCCAGGACGGGCAAGAGATCATTGATGGAGGAAATCTTCTTCTCGTAGAGGAGAATGTAAGGTTCCTCCAACTCCGCCTCCATAGTTTCGGCGTTGGTGACAAAGTACGGGGAGACATAACCGCGGTCGAACTCCATGCCTTCAACCACTTCAACCGTGGTAGCAAGGCCTTTGGACTCTTCCACGGTGATGACACCGTCTTTGCCGACTTTATCCATAGCGTCGGCAATAAGGTTACCGATTTCTTTATCGTTGGCGGCAATGGAAGCTACGTGCGCAATGCTCTCTTTGGACTCCACAGGAATGGCTTTGCGCTTAATCTCTTGCGTGATGGCCTCAACGGCGCGATCAATACCCTTCTTGAGGAAGATGGGGTTGGCACCGGCAGCCACGTTCTTCATGCCTTCGAGCATAATGGCCTGAGCCAAGACGGTAGCAGTGGTCGTGCCGTCGCCGGTCACGTCGTTGGTCTTGGAGGCCACTTCACGGCACAGCTGCGCCCCCATGTTCTCGTATGGGTCCTTAAGTTCAATCTCTTTGGCCACCGTCACACCGTCTTTGGTAATGACGGGAGAGCCGAATTTCTTGCTAAGTACAACGTTGCGCCCTTTCGGCCCAAGAGTAACTTTCACCGCGTTGGCTACGGCATTAACGCCGCGCTCCAGGGCATGCCTGGCGTCTTCGCGGTAAATTAGTTGTTTAGCCGCCATACAACTCGCCTCCCTCTCTTATTTTTCAACAATGGCCAGAACGTCGCTTTCGCGCAGGATGAGGTATTCTTCGCCGTCGAGCTTGACCTCGGTGCCGCCATATTTGGCGTAGATCACGCGGTCACCGACCTTAACTTCGGGAGCAATGCGCTGCCCGTTGTCTAGAATCCGGCCCGGGCCCACGGCAATAACCTCGCCCTCCTGGGGCTTCTCCTTGGCCGTATCGGGCAGGACGATACCTCCCTTGGTCTTCTCTTCGGCACTGATGGCTTTAACCACAATCCTGTCGCCGAGCGGTTTGAGCATACTTCTTGGCCCTCCTTTCGTAACTTTTAGCACTCATCAAGGGAGAGTGCTAACAACCAAGACCTATAATACACAAATTCCTTCCAGTAGTCAAGAGTTCCAGCGCATCTTGTTTTAGCCATACCACCATCTCATCCTTTTCATTCTTTAGCCTTGCTCAAAAACCTATGAATTCCCGCAAGATCGAAGTCCGAGGTATTTCTTCTTCCTCGTCAAGAGAGAGGAAATAGGCGAGGAATTTAAGCAGGATCTTGGCCTGTCCATAGGCCGGGCTCTTCTCCGGCACCTCGGCTAGAAGCGGTTCGGCGTAACGCTTGAGCACGGCAAGCTCGTACACCAGGGCTGAGTTGAACATGGCGTCAGCTTCTTCCTGGAAGGGAAAAATATTGCGTTCTTCCCCACGCCGCACTGAAGGCCAGCGCAGGATGGTATCCTTGGCCCCGGCGGAACGGTACTTACTGTCGCGCACGATGCGGCGCAAAAGACGCGTATCGGTGGTAGGTATGCGGTTGTGTCGATCGATGTTGAGCTGAGTGAGAGCACTTACATATATCTTGAACTTCTTGTCTTTAGGGATGGAAGCTGTAAGGTCTTCATTTAGCCCATGGATGCCCTCTATAAGGATCGGCTGGCCGGGTTCCACTCTTAGGCGCCGACCGACCCAGGTGCGGCAGCCGTGCTTAAAGTCGAAGACCGGCACCTCCACCTCCTCGCCCTGGATGAGCTGCACCAGCTGGCGGTTGAAGAGCTTAAGGTCCAGTGCCTCCAGCGCCTCAAAGTCCAAGTCGCCGTTTTCATCCCGCGGGGTGTGTTCGCGGTCGACAAAATAATCGTCGAGGGAGATCGTGACCGGCCGGAGGCCGTTGACGCGCAGCTGGATATAAAGGCGCTGGGCAAAAGTGGTCTTGCCGGAGGAAGACGGCCCGGCGATGAGGACGAGACGGATGCGCTCGCAGTTTTGGGCAATCTGGTCGGCGATCTGGGCAATTTTTTTCTCGTGCAGGGCCTCGGCAATGCGGATGAGTTCCGGACCGTAGCCGCCGGCTATGAGCTTATTCAGTGAAGCGACATCGCCTACGCCTAGAATTTCTCCCCACCGTTCCGACTCGCGAAAGATGGCGGCCAGTTTGGGCTGGTCGCGGTAGGGGGGAAGGATGCCTGGGTTGTACTTGTTGGGATAAAGAAGAATGAGGCCGGGAAGATAAAAGCGCAGGGCAAAAAGGCGCAAGAACCCGGTGCTGGGCGCCATATAACCGTAGAAATAATCGTAGCGCCCTGCGAGCTCGTACACGTTTAGGTAGTCCTTCTTGCGGTAACTCAGGAGTTCGGCCTTTTCATCCTGCCCCTGGCGCCGGAAGATTTCCTGCGCTTCGGCCAGCGGAAGCCGTAGTTTTTTAAAAGGAAGGTCTTTCTCCACCAGCTCCCGCATCCGCCGTTCCAAGGCCACCACGTCCTCTTCGGTAAGGGGCCTCGTCCCGTGCACCTCGACGTACAGCCCGTTTCCCAGGGAATGCTCAATGCTCACCCGCGCGCCGGGGAGCACGTCTTCGGCCGCCCGGACAAGCAAAAAAGAAAGGCTTCTTACGTAAATGCGCTGTCCATCGTCTGTGCCGAGGTCGAGGAACTCTAAAGTCGCATCCTCGGTCAAAGCATGGGTGAGTTCGCGAAGTTCCCCGTTCACCCGTGCAGCTAAAATCGGTGAAGGATAGCGTCCCTCATACTCGCGGCTGATGGCAAGAAGTGTCGTTCCGCAGGGAAAATCCCGCACCTCGCCCCCTGCCGTGCCGATTTTCACCCTCACCGTATCTTTCTTAATGCTCATTTACTCTCCGCTCCCACTCGCCGCCGGCCGGTGACCTCGCGCAACCTGGGTGCACAAGGCCCTTTTGGCCGGCATAAAATGCTGGTAAGAGCCCCTGCAAAGGAGGGATTGCCGTGCCTGCCCAATTGACACGCGCCATGCTCCTCCAAGAACTGGCCACCATCGAGTTCTGGGCTGAGATCCAGAGTGAGCACCCCCAGATACTGCTCTCAGTATTGCCCCATCTTCAAGAAAGGTATGCACGCGAACTCAGGCGTTTTCAACCCGCCTTCGATGAGATAGCCCGGCGGGCCGAAAACCTGCGTGCCCGCCTGGAAGCCGCTTCGGAAACCGCACCCCCGGAGACCATGGAGGAAGTGGCAACCGCCGCAGCCACCTTGGTACGCGACTCCCGTGCGGTAAACCAAGAGTTTCGCACGTTTCTCCGCGACCTCAAAGTCCTTTTTCCGGACACCGATCCTGCCCTCGCCATCCAGCATATCCTTATGGAAACAGATCACTTTGAGCAGGAGCTGGAAGCCATCGAGCTTACCCTCCCACCCCAGAGCCAGCCACCGCGCCGCCCTACTTGGGAAGATTTCCTAAACAACCTGGAGTTCTGGACCCGCGATGAGCGCGAACACACTCTGCTTCTTCGGGCCTTCCTCCCCAACGTCCGCCCCGAAGACCGCACAGCCTTGGCCCGTTTCGAACGGGACTACCGCTCCCTCGAGCAGGCAGCCCGCCGCCTGCGTGAGGCCGCCTCTCTTCCCGGCCAGTCACCCGAGACCCTCACCACTGAAGCCCGTCGCCTGACCATGGTAGGCCGCAACCTTACCCTGGAATTCATACGCTTCCAAGAAGACCTGCTCTCCCGTTACACCTACGCCAACTCGCGCTTTCTCCTCCGCCACATGCTGAAGGAGTCCCGACGCTTTGTGGAAGAGCTGCGCGCCTCCGGTTTTGCTTCTTATGGGACTTCAGCCCTCTAAACAGGCGGAGGCCCGACTTCCATCCCACCGATGTCGCCATGCCGGGCGCACGAAAAGTAGGCCCGGGTACCCCGGGCCGCGCGAGTTTATAAGTGAATACCTGCTCCCCGCTTAGATGGCGAGGATGGCGGCCAAGTCGTAGAGGGAACGGTTGATGGTCTTTTTGCTGGCGAACACCTCACTAAAAGGAATAGCCTGAATCTCACCCTTAACGTAGGACATGGCCAGGCTGCTTCCGCCCGAAAGCAGCACCTCCACCGCCTCGGCACCGAGGCGGCTGGCAAGAATGCGGTCGAAGGCAGTGGGAGTTCCACCGCGCTGGAGGTGGCCGAGCACAGTCACCCGTGTGTCAAAGCCGGTGCGCTTTTTCACTTCCTGGGCGATGGTGTAGCCGGAAGCTACTCCTTCGGCCACTAGGATGATGCTGTGCACCTTGCCCCGAGCTGCACTCCACTTGAGCCTCTGGCAAACATTGTCCAGGTTGTAGGGTATCTCCGGGATTAGGATGGACTCGGCGCCGCCAGCGAGGCCAGCGGCTAAAGCGATTTGGCCGCTGGCGCGCCCCATGGTCTCCACCACGAACGTGCGCTCGTGCGCGGTAGCCGTGTCACGGATCTTGTTCATGGCTTCCACTACCGTGTTTACAGCGGTATCGAAGCCTATGGTGTAGTCCGTGCAGGGGATGTCGTTGTCGATGGTACCGGGCACACCCACCGTAGCGATCCCTCTCTTAGCCAGAGCCTCTGCCCCACGGTACGAGCCTTCGCCGCCGATGACGATGAGGCCTTCGATCCCCGCTTCCTTCAGGTTGGCCACCGCCTGCTCTTGGCCGGCTTCGGTCTTGAAGCGCTCGCTCCTGGCGCTCCGTAGAATGGTGCCTCCCCGCTGGATGATATCGTCAACAGAACCTAAATCTAAGGGCCCAAACTCTCGGTTCAGGAGGCCTTCGTAACCGTGATAAATCCCCACCACCTGTACCTCGTGGATGGCTGCCTGGTGTACCACTGCTCGCAGGGCAGCGTTCATACCCGGTGCGTCTCCCCCGCTGGTGAGGACAGCTATTTTCTCCATAAGGTTCACCTCCGGTTGCCAATCTAACAGTGAGCCGGAATAAGCCGGACGGCGCCTTAGGGCAGAAGCCGCTCTCAGCTTGGGTACTTTTCGGGATCAGTTAGGTAAATGAAGGTATCCGGGTTGGCCAAAAAGGCTTGATAGAGCGGCGTTTCTTTTACCAGTCCGAGCTCCCGGTATTGCCGAGCCAGACGCCGCTGCAGTTGGGGCACCCAGTCGTAATGCGGGTTGGCAACAAAGGTAGATTCACCCTGCACCCGCACCTCGTAATAGGCCGCGCCGCCGAGCTTGGCCATAGGTTCGTAAAGCGACGAGAAGCCGGCGGCCACCCAGTTGGCCATCACCAGCGTCTCGTTACTCGGGTTAATGGTTACGTGCCCCCAGTTGGGTGGGATGACTACTTTGTCCCCGGGTCCGGCTTCAAACAGCACCACCTCTTCCACCTCGCCCGTCTCGGGGTTTAGGTATTGGAGAAGGTAGTGGGCCTGACCATACAGCACTTCATACACTTCAGGGTAGCTTTTATTCGTCCCTGGAGCAGCAGGGTGGTAATGGCCCGCCGTCTTTACATATTCGGGTCCGAGCAGGGCCGGAGGAATAATCGTAATATCGTAACGCACACCGTAGCGCCGTATCAACTCTTCGTCCTCTTTACGGTGAACGTCGCGGTACATGAAATAGAGCTGCTGCTTAGGGTCTACCGCTGCCGGAGCGTAAAATACCTCTTTCATCTCCCCGGCGAGGCGTACCTCGGGCGTAACCGGTTGGATGCCTGCGCCAAAGCGAAGTTCCGTCCCATCGAAGGCTAAAGCTAACCCGGCATTGGCTGAAAGGTCTGTCTGCATGAAAGGGAAACCTCCTCTAGTACATTGCGCGCCTATAAAACTACATCGAGTATTATATTCGCTGGGTGGAAGGTATATCCTCCATTCCCTCTCGAAATCTTCTCGCTCTGTGGTATAATCTGGTTAAAGCTAAGAGCGAGGAGGTATTGCCGTGCCCTACCTGGCCTGTACCGGCTGCGGGAAGAAGTATCCGTTGGAGAGACACCTTCGCTGCGAAGACTGCGGTGAACCGCTCGAGGTGCGTTATGAAACCCTTACGCCGCCCGCCCGCCTGCATGAAGAGCCGTGCTTTATTGCCCGGAACGTCAACATCTTTCCCTTCCCGGACTTAAGGCCCGAGCTTTCCCTAGGGGAGGGCGCCACACCGCTTCTCGAAGCGGTGCACTTGTCCGAGGAAACCGGCATCGGTGAAATTTACTTGAAAAACGAAACCGTCAATCCTACTTGGTCTTTTAAAGACCGCGGTACTTCGCTGGGCATTCAGGCCGTTTTGCAGTTCGGCCTTAAGCGGGTTGGAACGGTATCTTCCGGCAATATGGCTGCATCAGTTGCCGCTTTCGCCGCCCGTGCCGGTCTGGAAACTTATATTTACGTGGCCGGAGACATCCCCGAAGGCAAAATTGCACCCATCGCCATTTACGGCCCGCGCCTCAGCCGCGGACTCGGCGATTACGGCCGCCTGTACTACAACGCCCTGGCCCTGGGCGAAAAACACGGGATCTATTTTATCAGTTCCGATAACCCCTTCCGGGTGGAAGGCCAGAAGACGGTAGCCTACGAGATCTTCGACCAACTGGACTACGAACCGCTCGATTTTATTATCATGCCCGTCTCGAGCGGCGGAAACATGGCCGCCGTTATTAAAGGCTGCGAAGAAATGGAGAAACTTGGGCTCATAAAGAAGGCCCCCTTGGTCATTGGAGTCCAAGCCGCCGGCTGCTCTCCCATTGCCCGCGCCGTTGCCGAAGGCCGGGAAAAGGTGGAACCCTTCCCGAATCCGGAAACTATTGCCCACGCCATCGCCAATCCGTTCCCGCCCAGCGGCAACCGCATCCTCCGCAAAGTGAAGGAAGGACGGGCAGACGTAATTACGGTCACGGATGAGGAGATCATAGCCGCCCAGGCTTTCTTGGCACAAAAAGAGGGCCTTTTCGTCCAGCCGGCAGGCGCCACACCGGTGGCGGCCATAAGAAAGCTGGCGGCCGCCGGGCGCCTTAAGTCCCAGCACCGCATCGCCGCTATCTTAACCGGAAGCGGCCTCAAGGATACCAGCGCCCTAGCCCATCACCACCTTAAGGCCATCTCTGTCCCCGTCGATGAGCTCGATAAGTCTTTGAGCGATTAGAATCGCTTCCTAAAAAGCCCTGCTTGAGCAAGGCAGGGCTTCTCCCTTCTTAGCGTCGAAGAAGCGCGTTCGCGCAGGCGCCAGAGCCAGCCGCTCGCTGGCCTGCGCATAAGAAAACCTAGGGCCGAGCAGCCTGCCAGGAAAACTTCATGCTCGGGCCTGCTTCAGCATTTCGGGTCCCGCTCTCAAGCATACTAGGAAGAAAACGAAACCCCTGCTCTGCGGCTCTTAAGCCGCCGTTCATGCCGGCTATAGGCATTATAAGTGTTGAGGTCGCGCTTGTCACCCGGGAAGGAGTTTTTTCGGCGAGAGCCGAAATTCTAAAGCGCATGGTGAACCTGACGGAGGTGTGCTAGTGCATGCATAAACGCCGCTTATGGCTCTGGGTAGTCGTCCTTGCAGCCTTGGCTCTGCCGGTAGCTTTACGTCTTTGGACTACCTACCTTTGGTTCAGCGAAGTCGGTTACGCCGACATCTTCCGCCGCACTTTAATGGTACAGCTCGGCGTAGGCACTATTTTCTTTCTTGTCACTTACGCCCTTCTCACCCTTTCCATAACCCAGAGCTACCGGTCTCTCCCCGGGGGCAGCTTCATGTTCTTCGAGCGTTTTTTCTACCCCTGGCAGATAAGCCGGGTACTGCGCGCCTTTACTTTTGCCCTCTCCCTTTTCATCGCCATAACCATGACGCGCCTCAACTGGCAGGGAATCCTGCTCTTTCTTAACCGGGTGCCCTTCGCCGTAAAAGACCCCATCTTCGGCCGCGATGTTAGTTTTTACATCTTCACCCTTCCGCTGTTAGAAAGCTTTTACCACTACCTGGGGTTCCTTCTCCTGCTCGCGGGCGGGGCAGAGCTCTTTATTCTTCTCACCACCGACCTTTGGCGCGCAGGCCAGTGGGAACCCCTTATTGCCCGGCTGGGAAAATACGTGTTGGGCCTTCTCATTCTTATCCTCTTCGGCTTCCAGCTACGGCTTTTCTCCCTGGTATATTCCCCTCGCGGCGTAGCCTTTGGGGCGAGCTACACAGACATCCACGTCACCCGACCGTATTACTACCTGGCCTCGGTGGTTGTCAGCGCCGCCTTCTTTGTTGCCTGGCGGGCGCTTAAGCGTGGAGACGTTCGGCGCTTCACCCTGGCGGCGCTCGCGCCCGTGGCCTTAAGCGTTCTCGGCTTTTTTGTGGCCGCGCTGGTGCAGGCGTTGGTGGTCTCGCCTAACGAGATCGCCCTGGAGGAGCCGTACCTAAAGAACAACATTGAGTTTACGCGCCGGGCCTTTGCCCTAGATCGCGTGAAGGAGCTGGCCCACCCGGGCAAGGCAGAACTTACGTGGGCCGACCTTCAGGAGGAGCCCGGCACCGTGCAGAACATCCGCATCAACGACTTCCGCCCGGCGCAGACAGTCCTCAACCAGCTTCAGGCTTTTCGCCTCTACTACCAGTTCCCTGAGGTGGATGTGGACCGCTACACCTTGGGCGGCCGCCTTACGCAAGTTTTTCTCGCCGGGCGCGAGCTCTCCCAGGAGGCGCTTACGCCTCAGGCCAAGACCTGGGTCAACCTCCTGCTTAAGTACACCCACGGCTACGGGGCGGTGGTGGCCCCTGTAAATGAAATTACGCCCGAAGGTCTGCCGCGCCTCATCGTGCGCAACATCCCACCGCAAAGCGACTTCCCTGAGCTTGAAATTAAGCGCCCGCAGATCTACTTCGGCCGCCTCACCACCCGGCCGGTGGTGGTGAAGACCAGGGAAAAAGAATTCGACTATCCTATGGGCGAGAACAACGTGGAGGCCATCTACGAAGGCCGGGCAGGCATACCGCTCCGAGGCCTGAATCGTCTTCTCTTTGCCCTGGACCTAAGAAGCCTTAAGCTTCTGGTCTCGGGTTCGCTCACCAGCGAAAGCCGCATTCTCCTCCACCGCGAGATCTTCGACCGCGTCTCTACCATCGCTCCCTTCTTCACCTGGGACCCCGACCCGTACCTGGTGATCGCCAGCGGGCGCCTCTACTGGATCGTTGATGGCTACACCACCTCTGCCCGCTATCCTTACTCGCAGCCGGTGGGCGAGCCGGATTGGGCCGCCGGCATCAACTACATGCGCAATTCCGTAAAGGTGACCATCGACGCCTACGACGGTACTACTACCTTCTACCTGGCCGACAAAACCGACCCGCTGGTACTGGCCTTTGCCCGTGCCTACCCCGGGCTTTTTCGGCCGCTCGAAGAAATGCCGGCGGAGCTTAGAGCTCACCTCCGCTACCCCCAAGGGTTCTTCTCCGTCCAGGCCAGCGCCTACACCCGCTACCACATGAAGAACCCGCGCGTCTTCTACAATAATGAAGACGCCTGGAGCATCGCTACCGAAGTTTTCGGAGAAAACCGGCAACCAGTAGAGCCCTACTACATCATCATGCGGCTCCCGGATGAGGAAAAAGAGGAATTCATCCTTATGCAGCCTTTTACTCCCGTTAACAAGCAGAATATGGTGGGGTGGCTGGCGGCGCGGATGGACCCGGGGCACTACGGTGAGCTTCTCGCCTTCCGCTTCCCTAAAGACCGGCTGGTTTACGGCCCCATGCAGATCGAGTCGCGCATCGACCAGGACCCGAGTATTTCGCGCGAACTCACCTTGTGGGGTCAGCGCGGCTCGCGGGTCATCCGCGGGAACCTTTTGGTCATCCCGCTCCGGGACTCCGTCCTTTACGTGGAACCGATTTACATCCAGGCCGACAACCCCAACAGTCTGCCTGAGGTGAAGCGGGTGGTGGCCGCCCAGGGCGACCGCCTGGCCATGGCTCCCACTCTCGAGGAGGCCCTGCGCCAGATCGTGGTCGGTCCGGCCCCCAAGGCGCCGCCGGCAACGCGCCCCGCCCCCACCACACCTGCCACGCCAGACCTCGCGCACCAGGCCGCCGCAGCCTACCAGCGCCTCAAGGACGCCGCCCGTCAGGGGGACTGGGGCACCTTCGGCCAGGCTTTGGAGGAACTCGGCCGGCTCCTTGAGGAAATGGGCGGTTCCACCGGCGCGGTCCTTGATATGGGAGAGAAAGTCGACCGGTAAGTAATGAGCGTGGTGCCGACTCGGTACTTTATTCGGCTATGCTACAATAATTGAGAGAGACAATCTGCCGGAAGGGGTGCGCAAATGGCGAAGAAAGTTTTACCGCCTCAGACTCTGCTCTACCCGGTGCCCGTGGTGCTGGTTTCTTGTGGTGAACTCGGTGGAAAGAAAAACGTAATCACCCTGGCCTGGGTCGGTGTAGTGAATTCGGAGCCGCCTATGGTAGGGATAGGCGTCCGGCCGTCGCGCTACTCGCACGAGCTCATCAGCAAAACCCGCGAGTTTGTAGTCAACCTCCCACGGGCCGACCAGGTTAAAGCGGTGGAGGTGTGCGGGAGCACTTCCGGGCGCACGAGCGACAAGTTTGCGGCCACCGGCCTTACCGCGGAACCGGCAACTAAGGTTAGGGCACCCCTCATCGCGGAATGCCCGGTAAACCTGGAGTGCCAGGTGCAGCAAATAGTGAACCTGCCGAGCCATGACCTTTTCCTGGCCGAGATTGTAGCCGTACATGTGGCTGAGGAAGTGCTCGACGGAAACGGTCAAGTAGATCCGCTTAGGGCCAGGCTCCTCGCGTATTGCAACGGTCAGTATTGGCAAAGTGCAACCCTCCTCGAGTAAACACCATTTCTTTTAGCAGCGTAAAGAGCCGGCAGCCGACATAAAATTCTAGAAATCCCAAGCGGCCAGGCAGGAATTACCCTTCGTCTGGCGAATACTTCTTTCACAAACCAAATAGCCTTTGTTCCGCTAGGGGAGCTCAAGGAGCTGAGAGGCCGCAAGGCCAACCCTCATACCTGATCTGGGTAATGCCAGCGTAGGGAACGCGGGTAAAATTTGGCCGCAGGCTCTTCCCTGCGGCCTTTGCATCTTGCGCGGCTCCCATGCTCTAACGGGTCTTCCCTGGGGCACAGGGCGAAGGAGGGAAAAGTATCTATGCAGGTTAATTACGAACTCTATGCCATCACCGACCGCCGTTTAGCCGGCGGGCGCAGCTCGGCAGAGGTGATGGAAAAAGCCATTCTTGGCGGCGTCAC
>JASKLG010000081.1 GCA_030153805.1 Bacillota bacterium
CCGGTGGTCATGGCCAGGTAAAAAGCTCCGGCCGCAATATAGGCTTCCATGGAACGCAAGGTAGCGGCATCGATCTGGCGTGCCGTGCGCATGAGTTCGACCAAAGCTAAAGTCGAGGCGAGTGAAGAGTCCTTCGTCAGGGCGATGATCTCATTTCCCATAGGGGGAAGCATCCGGCGGTAAGCTTGGGGCAGGATTACGTAGCGCATGGCTTGAAAGTAGGTCATGCCCAGCGAACGGGCGGCTTCCATTTGCCCTTTATCAATGGACTGGATGCCGGCCCGGATGATTTCGGCGATATATGCGCCGGCACAAATGCTGATGCCGATGACCGCTGCCGGGAAGGCGTCCAGCCGGATTCCCACCTGCGGCAGACCATAGTAGATAAAATACAGCTGGACGAGGAGCGGAGTACCGCGGATGGCCCAGGTATAAAAGTAGGCCAGGCCGGATAGAAGCTTGCTTCTTGAGATGCGGGCGAACGCGACGACGAGACCGATTATGGTGCCAAAAAACGTGGCGAGAATGGTGAGCTCCACGGTCATAACGGCTCCGCGGGCGAGGATGGGTAGATAGGTAGTATAAAACGCCAGATCAAACAATGGAGTTCCTCCTCATAGAGAGCGGACGGGAGGCGCAGGCGACGCCTCCCGTTTTGCTGTCGGCTACTTAGGCAGGTGTTTGGACATGTCGGTGCCGAACCAGCGCTCCGAGATCTTGGCGTAAGTCCCATCCTCGATCATGGCCTTAAGCTCCTTGTTTATAGCCTCGAGGAGGGTAACGTCTTCTTTGCGCACGCCGATCCCCATAGGTTCATAAGAAAGAACATCGTCCACGATCCGGAAAGCGCCCGGCTTGGTTTTCAGGTAATAATTGGCCGTGACGTCGTCGATGATCACGGCGTCGAGTCGCCCAATATTGAGGTCGTTGATGGCTTCGGTGAAAGCGTCGAAGGTCTTAAGCTCTTTTACACCTTTCAGCTCCCGTTTGGCCGCTTCTTCGCCCGTGCTGCCAAGCTGGGTGCCTACTACTTTGCCGGCCAGGTCTTCACGGCCGTTAATGGTCTTGTTATCGCTCTTGACGATAATAACCTGGGCCGAACCGATATACGGCATGCTGAAGTTTATCTCTTTCTTTCGTTCTTCCGTGATGCTCATCCCGGACCAGATCACATCGAATTTCTTGGACTTAAGAGACATGATTACGCTAGACCATTCGGTGGGCTGCCATTCCATCTTTACGCCTAGGCGCTTGGCGAGTTCATTTCCCAGGTCGATGTCAAAACCCACGAGCTCATTCTTTTCGTTGCGGAAGCCGAAAGGAGGAAAGGCATCATCCAAACCTGCTACCAGTTTTCCGGCTGCTTTTACGCGGGCCAGTGAATCGTCGGCGGCTTGTCCCTCTGATGCGTTCTCCTGCGCGGGCGCGTCTGCCGGCTTGGCGGGCTCCTGCTTGGTGCAGCCGGCCAGAAGAAGCGCGGCGACCATCAGGGAAGCGAGTAGTGCTGCGGTGACTTTCTTGGCGAAATTCATATTGTTCCCCAACCCCTCTCAAGCAATTCGTTCACGTTATCATTTTAGTAGGCTAAAGGAATAAAGTCAAGGGGCGGGCAGAAAAAATAAAAACCCCGGCCGGAGCCGGGGGAAGGTTAACACTGCCGGGCAAGCAGGCTCGCCGCGGCCAGTGAACAAAACTTGGCGTCGGCGCTGTCGCTACGCGAGGTCATCACCAGCGGTACCCGGGCGCCGACTACCACGGCGGCGCAGCGAAGGTGTGCGAAGTAAACCAGGGACTTGTATAAAACGTTACCGGTTTTCATGTCGGGAGTCAGGAGGATGTCGGCGTATCCGGCTACCGGCCCGCCGATACCCTTATGTTGGGCGGCTGCCGGGGAAATGGCGTTATCCAAGGCCAGAGGGCCGTCGACGATGGCACCGCGGATCTCGCCTCTGTCGGCCATTTTAGATAGGGCGGCGGCCTCCAGGGTTTCCGGCATGTCCGGGTTGACAAATTCCAGCGCCGCCAGAGGTGCCACTTTCGGTTTCTCTATTCCCAGAGCGTGTGCCACGGCGAGCGCGTTCTCCAGGATTTCTTTCTTTTGCTTCAGATCGGGCGCGATGTTGATGGCGCAGTCGGTAATGAGAAGAAGCTTCTCTGCCTCCGGCCATTCGAAAATGCCGACGTGGCTGATAAGCCTGCCGGTGCGCAAACCCTTTTCTTTGTCCAGAACCGGCCGCAGAAAGGTGGCGGTAGGAAGAAGCCCTTTCATGAGAAAATCTGCTTCGCCGGCATTCACGGCGGCCACGGCCTGCGCAGCACAGTCGGCGGGGTCGGCGGCCGGAATAATGGTATAGTGGGCGGGATCTTCGCCGATTTGTTTTAAGGCGGCGTGAACGGCACCGGGTTCACCGAATAAGAGCCCTTCGGCCAGATTGTGCCGGCGCGCTTCGGCCACCGCTGCAAGCACTTCCGGATCTGCGGCTTGAGCTACGGCTACGCGGACCGGCCCGCCAGCGCCGGCCGCGCGAATTACTTCATCGAGATTCTTAAACATGTTCCTCCCCCTTTTATCTATTTCAGCTTTATGGCTTATTCGCTTCTTACTGCCGTGCTTCCTGCCTCGCCTTATTCCGGGACGTAATCTTTAGCTTCTTCCCTGCCCTCCAGGACGGCCAGTGCGCCATCGGCTCATCGCCCCGGTCTCCCTTTCTTGGGAGCCTTGTTGCCCATTGTGTCATGTTGGCCATACAGAGGCCGGGGTAGATTCTTTACGCACGGTTATGGTGCGAGGTCTTCTCTTGCGGCAAAGAGGCGTGTCAGGAGCTCAGTTTTATGGTTAACCCAATCCTGCATATCGGCAATTTCGGCTTCGGTAAGGTGGTGGAATTTGCCGAGACGTCGAATCAATTCGGCCAGTGGCTTGGGTTGGCTTACAGCCAGGGTTTGACGGAAACGCCCGTTTTCGTATTCCCAGAGGGGAAAGAAGTTGGTTTGGACTGCCAGGCGGGCGATAGAAATGGTGTCTTCAGGCGGGAAATGCCAGCCAGTAGGGCAGGGCGAAAAGACGTGCAGATAAACCAAACCATTTCTTACCACGGCTGCCTTTTCTACTTTACTAACAAAATCCTGGGTGTAGGCCGGTGAGATGGTCGCCACGTAAGCGGCATCGTGAAGAGCCATAAGGAGCGGCATATCCTTCTTGTGTTGGGTTTTTCCTTGACTGAGCTGTCCTACCGGCGTGGTTGAGGTGTTTGACCCTTTGGAGGTGGTACTGCTGCGCTGAAAGCCGGTATTCATGTAACCTTCATTGTCGTAACAAATGTAAATGATGTTTTCTCCGCGTTCCGCAGCGCCAGAAAGGGCCTGAAAGCCAGCATCGGCGGTAGCACCGTCGCCCGCAAAGGCCACCACCTTGACATTCTTCCGGCCTTGACGGAGGTAGTAGCGGCGGATGCCGCTCAAGAGGGAGGCAGTGTTGTCCAGGAGGGGAATTGTGACCGGTACCTTTACTCCGGAAAGCCGATTCCAACCTACAGCTCCGGCCCCGGCCATGCAGCCCGGCGGGATGCCCAGGATGGTATCCGGCCCCAGAATGCGCAGGACAGTCCGTAGTGAAAGCTCGGCTGCGCAGCCAGGGCAGGCCGACAGGCCAGGGGAAACCAAATCTTCTGTTTCCCAGAAGACATCAGAAAGCTTCATTACAACATGGCACCCCCTACAGTTAGTCGAGCCAGATGGTTGGACTGTCGTACCGAGGGTTTTCGGCCAGCGCCAGTACCTGTTCAGCAGCGGCAAGCATGTGATCAAGGGTAATGTCCGCCCCGCCCAGGCCGCCGATAAAGGAGATAGAAGGTAGTGCCCATCCGGAGCGCCCCAGGGCCGCTAACACTTCTTGGTAAAGGGCGCCCGTGTTCCAACCAAAGGAAACCGAGCGATCAATCACGCCAAAGGCACGAACATTGCGCAGCGCTTGGCGGATTCGTTGCTCCGGGAAAGGCCGAAGGACTCGAACTTTGATGAGGCCCACCTTTTTTCCTTGAGCGCGGCAGTGGTCAACCGCTTCCTTACCTGCCCCTGTGGTCGAACCAATGGTGATAAGGGCAACTTCAGCATCATCCAAGCGATAGGTTTCTATGGTACCTCCGTAACGGCGACCGAAGAAGCGCCCAAATTCGGCGTCGACGGCATCGATAACGGCCAGGGCGGCCTGCATGGCTTCCAGATGGTCGCGTCGGTACTTCATAAGGAGATGGCCTGGTGTCATAGGGTCGACCGCCATGGGCCGTTGTGGATCGAGAATAACGTGCTCTGCCCGGCGAGGTGGCAGGAATTGATCTACCAGTTCCTGATCTGGAATTTCCACCCGCTCTATTAGGTGTGAGAGATAGAAACCATCGTAACAAACATTCACTGGAAGCAGTACCTGCTCGTTTTCTGCCACCTTATAACCCTGGATAATAATGTCAAGAATTTCCTGGTTGTCCTCGACATAGAACTGAATCCATCCGGCCTCACGCACACTGATACTGTCCTGCTGGCCGCCCCAAATGGTCTCGGGAGAAGTCATTTCCCGGCCGGCCAGGGCCATAACCATGGGAAGCCGCAGAGTCGACATGCGGAAGTACGGTTCGTACATGAGGGCGAGTCCCTGAGCAGAGGTCGCAGTGAAGGTGCGTGCCCCGGCTAAAGCGGCGCCTTGAACGACGCTCATGGCCGAATGTTCGGATTCTACTTCTACCATTTCGGCATCAATCTCACCATTAGCCCGCATCCGCGCCAGGTTCTCTACAACCGAAGATTGCGGTGTGATCGGATAAGCAGCTATGATGTCTGGACGGCAAAGGGCGGCACCGCGGGCGGCGGATTCGTTGCCGGTGAGAGCTTCGATACGTGCCAAGCTAGTTCGCCTCCTCTCGCACCATGGTAATTGCCCTGCGTGGACATTCAGCGGCGCAAATACCGCAACCCTTACAATACCTGAGATCAATGATTAGTCTGGTATCTGAGTTTTTCGGCCGCTTCACAGCTGCAACAGGGCAGTAAAAAGCGCATATACCACACACTGTGCATTTGCCGGCATCGATTAAGGGCCGATGGGTGCGCCATTTTCCTGTATCGATCTTGTAGATACCTTGTTCACCGATGGGTGAAATCCACTTTTCCGTCACAGCACTCACCTCACTTGTACTAAGGTGGTTGCTGCGTAACCCGCAGCACATGCCGCCGCGTTTTCCGGGCCAAACTCGGCGGCTACCAGTTTTTGGACTATGTCCAAGTCAATCCATCCGGTGACTCGGCAGAAGGCGCCCAACAGGGTGGTATTGGGTATATTTCGGCCCAGCTGCTGGAGGGCAATGTCGGTGGCATTAACCAAACCTACAGTTGCCACCTCAGCTGGTAAAGCCAACTCAGACAACATCCGGTTGGTGTTAAGAAGCAGAACAGCGTTATCCTTAATACCTTCAAAGACTTCTACTTCCTCCAGCAACGTGTCGTCAAAAACAACCAAACAGTCCGGGTTATACACCTGGGTTTTCAAGCGGATGGGTTTATCATCAAGACGAAGAAACCCGTACACCGGTGAACCTTTGCGTTCCACTCCGAAAAACGGGATGAAGGTAGCGTATTTGCCTTTTTCCACCGCGGCTTTGACAATGATGTGGGCTGCCTTGACCAACCCCTGGCCGCCGCGGCCGTGGAGGCGTACTTCAAGCACGAATTATCCCTCCCAATCGTTTAAATTATCTGACAGCACTCTTAGACTTTTTCAGGTCCCGCAAAACCTAAAGCACGTGAAGCTTCTTGACCTGCCAGGCGAACCTTTTCAATCAGGGCCGGTTTGTTTTTTATGCGCGTCACCGGTCCCGAAATACTGAGGGCAGCTACGATTTCCCCTTGCCGACCGAAGACGGGCGCGGCGATGCAGTAGAGGCCGAGCTCTATTTCTTCGTTGTCGCAGCTGAAGCCACGGGTGCGAATGGCCTCGAGCTCAGCGGCCAGGCGCGCCGGGTCGGTGATGGTGTTGGGGGTATAACTCTTAAACACCAGCTGGGAGAGGAGGTTTGCCCTTTCTTCTGCCGGCAAGTAGGCGAGGAGAACTTTGCCTGTGGCCGTACAGTAGAGCGGCGCCTGCCAGCCCAGGTGCGAGGTCATTCGGATCGTGCTCTGCGACTCCACCTTGTCGATAAAGAGGGCCTGATCTCCGTAACGGATGACCAGATGGGCCGTCTCGCCGGTTTCGTCCCGCAGGTTCAGCAGGATGGGACGTACCAGCGGACGGAAATCAATTAGATCCAGCGCCCGGCCGGCTACGGCTATGGCCTTGAGCCCCAGCCGGTACTTACCCGTGGCCGGGTTTTGCGCGGCAAAGCCGTGGGCCTCCAGGGTGGTAAGAAGCCGGTGAACGGTGCTTTTAGCCAGCCC
>JASKLG010000082.1 GCA_030153805.1 Bacillota bacterium
GGGGCGCGGGCAGAACTCGGCCCTGCGGGCCTCAAACACCGCCCGCGCTTTCCCTCGCTCGCCTGCGTTCTTCTAATGGCGGTACGTAACGCGCCTTGCGGGGGATGGCCCCTCGGCCTCAGTGTTTGCAGGGTAGGGTTAAAACAAGCGGGCGGGGTTCACCCGCCCGGCTTTTTCATGTTCGCGGCTTCATTTTTCCGGCCAGCAGAGCGCTGAACTCCGCCTCCGTCAGCCCTGACCGCACGACCAGCCGGGGCACGTCGCTCAGGCCGCTTCCCCGGCGCGCCAAGGCCGGCCGGGTACCGAAGGTCAGGGTAAAGCCGGCCCGGGCCACCAGCTCGCGCGAGAGAGGGTCGCTCACGCCGAAGGGATAGGCGAAGATGCTCGGGTACGTACCCAGTTCGCGGGCTATTTTCTGGCGCGACGCGGTAAGGTCGGCCAGCACGCGCGCCCGGTAGGCGGTTTCCGTTTCCACCCGCCCTGTGGCCGGGTCGTAAAGCCTCGCCACCAGGGCGGGCCTTTTTATGCCCTGAGGGCCGGAAGGAACATAAGAATGCAGGTTGTCGGTGTGCGAACCGACCGTTATCAACCCGGAAGAGACCATTTCCCGGAGCTCGGGCCAGGAGAGGTGCTGGAGGCGGCGGACGTCATACGGAAGCTGAGGCTCAGCGGACCTGAAGCCGGTTATAACATTGATGATGGCGGGAAACTGGTGGCGCTTCAAGATGGGGAAGGCGTAATGCAGGTTGCTGGCATAACCGTCGTCAAAGGTTATGGCCACCGCCGGGTGCGGGAAGTCCTTTTCGCCCAAAAGAAAAGCGCGGAGTTCTTCGGCACTCAGCACTTTGTACCCGCGCGCCGCCAGATAATCCATCTGCCAGGCAAACTCTTCCGGGGTGATGGTGGCGCCGTTATCGTCCCAGCCGGTCCCCGCTGGGGCCAGGTGGTGGTAGAGCAGGATGGGAATGGCCTCGGCGCGGGTGGCAGGTTTGGCCTGCGGAGACGGCATAGCGGCCTGCTCCAGGCCGGAACGCCGGTAGGCCTCCGGACCCAGGAAGCGTTGGAAGAGCTCTGCCAGCTCCCGCGCGCCCACGGGCCGGTCAGGAAGAAAACGTCCCCCTCCCACTCCGGCCACAAGGCCCTTCTGCCAGGCGCAGGCGATGGCTTCCCGCGCCCAGTGGGACGGCGGAACGTCGGCAAAGGGGAGCGGAACGCTCTGGCGGTCGGCCAGGGGCGAGAGCGACCGCGCCGGGGCGTCGGGGAGCTCACCTGCTGCCCTCAGGAGCACGGCCACGGCCTGAGCGCGGGTAACCGGGCTGTAGGGCCGGAAGGTCCCGCCGAGGAAGCCGCTCATGAAGCCGGCACGATGCACCCGGGCGGCGGCCTGCCGGGTAGCCTCGTCGGTTATGTCGGGAAAGGGTTGGGCGCCTGAAGGGGCCGGCGGGAGCTCAAGCGCGGCCGCCAAATAGCGGGCGAAATCGCCGCGGGTTACCGGCTGGGCCGAAGCCGGGCTCTGGGCTACGGCTGGCCGGATGAGGAAGACCTCTCCGGCGAGGAGGACCAGAATGAGAAGATAGCCGAAGAAGCGGCGTGCGAGCGTATGCTCCGGCTCTTTTAGGAAGGTAAGGAAGGAAGGCACCTTTAAATGGGAAAGTAGCGCGGCCGCTCCCAAGACGACGCCGAGCACTAGGGCGGCCAAAACAAAGGCTACGGGCAGGATCAAAGCGGCCAGGGCGCGCCAAAAGGAAAACCCGTAAGCAGTCATGAGGGAAAGGATATGGAGGACAAGCACCCAAAGGCCGATGACGACGCCTACCAGGTCATAGAACACGGGGGGAGCGGCGCGCATGGCCAGGCCGAAGGGGAAAAGGAGCACACCGGGAGCGGAGGCGAAGGCCAGCGCGGTCAAAAGGCCGAGGGCCCGCCCTTCGCCGCCCAGGCACTCGGCTGAGAAGTGCAGCACGGCGGCATAAAGAAAGAGGCCCAGGGTACCGAAAAGCACGGCCAGCCCGAGGATGGCGGCAGTTGGAAGCGGCACCGCCTGAGGTGCGGTATAGATACGCGCCAGGGCAGTAATGAGGATAATGAGCGCGTGAACCACTGCGGCCGCGCCCGGCCGAGGCTGCGCGGCAAGGGTGCGCAAAGTGGCATAGGGGGCGGTGAGAACACCGACGAAAAGGTCGAAGTAAATCATGAAATACCTCCTTACGGCAGGTGGGATTTTCGCCGGGCTTTTCTGTGCACATTACGACCCAAGCCGGCGTAATTCCTTCTTTTCGTCGACCGCCTTCTAACTCGTCCACCATGCCCGCCGCCCACCCGCCAGCAAGTAATCCTTTCGCCGGGACCCCGGCCCGCCGCCGGGCGGCTGCCGATGGGCAGTAAAAAAGCCGCGCGGCTCGCAGCTTCCTAGGGAAGGCGGGAGCCGGGCAACTTGCGCCTTAGGGCTTACGGCCTGCTCCTTCCGCTGCCTAACGGGCCGCGGGCGCCATGCTTCATTCTCATTTTTGCTAGCCCTCGCAGGTTTGGGAATAACCTTCAGCAGGTTTGGTCCGGCCGGAAAGATCGCGGTACTTCCCGAGGTGGCGGTATAAGGTAGCGAGGGAAATGCCGAGCTCGGAAGCAATCTTCGCCTTGGCTTCGGCGGAAGTACCGTAAACGGCCAGGTAGCGGGAGAGTATGTCGCGCTCGTAGGCGCTAAGAAGCTCGTCCAGGGTCCCCCGCGGGAGCCCGGCGGCCGCCACTGCCCCGGCCGCTTCACTCCCTCCCGCCTTCTTAAGGACCGGTTTAGCTTTCGCCCTGAGGTAAGGAGGAAGGTCTTCCGGAGTAATAGCCGGGCCGGTAGCCAGGTTTACGGCATACTCCACGGCGTTCTCCAGCTCCCGCACGTTCCCCGGCCAGGTGTGGTCCAGGAGAAGGCGCGCGGCAGCGGCGCTGAGATCCAGAACCGGCCTCTCCAGCAGCCGGCAGTATTTGCTGATGAAGAAGCGGGTGAGAAAGAGGATGTCCCCCCGGCGTTCCCTGAGCGGCGGGATGACCAGTGGAATCACGTTCAGGCGGTAGTAGAGGTCGCTTCTAAAGGAACGGGCCGCGATGAGCTCTTCCAGGTCCTGCTTGGTGGCCGCGATGATGCGTACGTCTATGGGAATCGGGCGGCTGCCGCCCACGCGCTCCACCTGCCGTTCCTGCAAAACGCGCAGGATTTTCGGCTGCAAGTGCAGGGGAAGGTCGCTGATCTCGTCGAGAAAGATAGTACCGCCGTGGGCCAGCTCGAACTTGCCCACTTTACCGTTTTTCCGGGCACCGGTAAAGGCCCCGGCCTCATAGCCGAAGAGCTCGCTCTCCAGGAGGCTTTCCGGGATGGAGGCGCAGTTTACGGCCACGAAGGGGCGCTCGGCCCGCGGGCCGGCGTTATGAATGGCCCGGGCAAACATTTCCTTGCCGGTGCCGCTCTCGCCGCGGATGAGCACGGTGGAAGTGGAAGAGGCCACGCGCCAGGCCAGCTCTTTGGCCGCCAGGAAGGCCGGGTCCTGCCCAAGGATGTCGTTGAAGCTGAGAGGGCTGAGCGAGCTGGAAGAGATATGGTTCTCGCAAACTTCCTGGTTGCGCCGCGCCTCCTCCCAGAGGGCTTCGGTGAGAAGGAGCTTGCTCTCCAGGAGGCCGGCCATGCGGCTCAGGAAGTTCAAAAGCTGCCCGGCGCCGGCCTTGAGGCGCTCGCGCTGCTCCAGGGTAAAGGCTACCACGCCGATTACCCCCACCACCTGGCCGCGGCAGAAGATAGGCTGGCCCAAGGTGGCGAGCTCGCGGCAGGTCTCGTGCCCTTGGCACTTGCGGCAGGGATCGCTCACCCCGGCGTCCTCGATAAAGCCGGGCCGGCCCGTTTTCAGGATGTGGTCGAAAAGGGAGTCGCGCGCCGCCTGAGCGTAAAGCTGATCCGCGTACTGCCCGGTGGCGCCCAGGCGGACGTAAGAACGGTCGATGATACTTACGTCCAGCTCCAGTACCGCGGCAATGGCCTCGGCCACGTTCTGGACAGTATCTTTGATGGCCACAAGCTCCGCCATACTCCCCTCTCCTTTAGGGTAGACGTCCGTACCTCGCGCGGAACCAGCGGACGGATGAAACCGGCCTTCGGGCATCCCCCGGCGGCGCAGCCGTCAGCTTTTATCCAGCATTTCTTTGGCGGCACGGATGAACTCTCTAAAGAGCGGGTGCGGGCGATTGGGGCGGGACTTGAGCTCGGGGTGGAATTGGGTGCCCACAAACCAGGGGTGATCTTCGAGCTCGATGATTTCCACCAGGCGGCCGTCCGGCGAGGTTCCGGCTACTTTGAGGCCCCGGGCTTCGAGCTGCGCCCGGTAGGCGTTGTTGAATTCGTAGCGGTGGCGGTGCCGCTCGTATACCACGGGCTCTCCATAGGCCGCCATGGCGCGCGTACCGGGCACCAGGTGACAGGGGTAGGCGCCGAGGCGCATGGTGCCGCCTTTGGAGGTGATGCCCTTTTGTTCGGGCAAGAGGTCGATTACCGGGTAGGGGGTCGCCTCGTCAAACTCGGCGCTGTTGGCCCCTTCCCAGCCGAGAACGTGACGGGCAAACTCCACCACGGCCAGCTGCATGCCCAGACACAGCCCCAGGTACGGCACGCGCCTTTCTCGGGCATAGCGGGCGGCCAGCACCTTGCCCAACGTACCGCGGTCGCCAAAACCGCCCGGCACGAGCACGCCCTGCACCCCGGCCAGAAGTTCTTCTGGGTTCCCCTCTTCCAGGTCCTCGGCGCTCAGCCAGCGGATGTCGACGGCCACATCGTTGGCGATGCCGGCATGGTGAAGGGCTTCGGCCACACTGAGGTAGGCATCGTGAAGCGCCACGTATTTACCCACCAAAGCCACGGAAACGCGCCCGGACGGGTTCTTGGCCCGCCGCACCAGGTCTTCCCACTCGCGGAGGTCTCGCGGGCCGCACTGTAAGTGCAGCCGCTCCACTACGATGTCGTCCAGGCCCTCCTCCGCCAAAAGAAGCGGGATTTCGTACAGGCACTCTACATCCCGGTTTTCGATAACGGCCCGCTTTTCTGTATCGCAAAAGAGGGCGATTTTCTCGCGCACACCGTTCGATAAGGGGCGATGCGTGCGGCAGACGATGATGTCCGGCTGGATGCCGATGCTTCTCAGTTCCTTTACGCTGTGCTGGGTGGGTTTGGTCTTGAGCTCGCCGGACGCCTCGATGTAGGGAACGAGGGTTACGTGGATGTAAAGCACGTCGTTGCGCCCCACATCGCTCTTCATCTGGCGGATGGCCTCCAGGAAGGGCAGGCTCTCGATATCGCCCACCGTGCCGCCGATTTCGGCAATTAAGACATCGGCACCGCTCTCCTTCGCGAGACGGTGCAGGCGATCCTTGATCTCGTTGGTGATGTGCGGGATGACTTGGACGGTCCCGCCGAGGTAATCGCCGCGCCGCTCTTTTTGGATTACGGTGCCGTAAATGGTACCGGTGGTGACGTTGCTCTGCCGGGTGAGGCTTTCGTCGATGAACCGCTCGTAGTGCCCCAGGTCCAGGTCTGTTTCTGCTCCGTCATCGAGGACGAAAACCTCGCCGTGCTGGTAGGGGCTCATGGTGCCGGGGTCTACGTTGATATAAGGATCGAATTTCTGAAGGGTGACTTTTAGCCCGCGGCTTTTGAGAAGACGCCCTAAAGAGGCGGCAGTTATCCCTTTGCCGAGAGACGAGACCACGCCGCCGGTAACAAAAATGAACTTGGCCACTCTGCGCCCTCCTTCAGCTTCCGCACCTCAAAAAAAAAGATTTCTAGCCGTGAGAAACTAGAAATGTTTTGGCTTTAGTTTTGTCCATTACTTTCTTTATTCTATTGGCTCAGAAATCCCCTGTCAAGGGTTACATGTAATCCAAAACGACCACGCGGCGCTGCTCGGGCATATTTTCAGCCGTTACCTCTAAGGTTGTCGAACGCAGGTATTCGCCGCCGCCTACCAAGTTGAGAAACGGCTCCACACCGGCAATGGGAAAATCCAGAACTTCAGTTTTGTAGTGCATAGGGATCACGATGTTCGGGTTCAGGGCGTCTACTACTTCTTTGGCCTGGCGCGCATCGATGGTGTAGTAGCCGCCCACGGGAATGAGAAGAATGTTTACCGGTCTGAGCGCCAGTATTTGGGAGGCGCTCAAGGTGTGGCCCAGGTCGCCCAGGTGCGTAACCCGCAGGCCGTCCATGCTGATGGTGAACACCGTGTTTTCGCCGCGGCGGGAACCATGGGCATCGTCGTGGTAGGTGGAGACGCCCACGATGGTTATGCCCCGGGCCACGTGTTCGCCCGGACCCTTCACCACCTCCGGGTTTCCGGGAACCATCTTCACCGCGTTGTGGTCGAAATGCTCATGGCTTACCGTCACCAC
>JASKLG010000001.1 GCA_030153805.1 Bacillota bacterium
TGTACCCGGCACCGGACCGTTCAAGGACAACGCTCTGTACCCCTTCAAGCGCTTTTAGCTCGGTTGCCAGCGGTCTTTCTACCAAGAAACGCGCATAAGCCAGCCGGGCGCCGAGGAGCACGGCGAGCGTAAGAAGGGCAACGGCCAGCGTCACGTCCACCCTGTAACCCCTGTACTTCATCCTCCGGTTTCTCCCCCTAGACGTACCTGCCCTCTATTATAACATAAAAAGCCCTACCTCTCGGCAGGCAAAGCCTGGAGGTAGGGGGAATGATTGCCGTTTCTAATTAGATGGCAGCCATAGTTCTCGCCCTTTAAGAAAATAGTCCAATCCTGAAACCAGCGTAAAAATGACTGCCAGCCCCATGGTAATACTACCGAAGGGAATATTCCAAAGGCGAAAAGGATAGTCCCTGAGAAGAAGGGCGGCAATGGCAATAGTCTGAAACACCGTTTTAAGCTTGCCGAACGGGCTGGCGGCAATAATAACCCCGTCGGCGGCTGCCACGGCACGCAGGCCGGTCACGGCAAATTCGCGACCGATGATAATCATAGCTACCCATGCCCCCAGGCGCCCCCCTTCGACGAGCACAAGCAGGGCCGAGCTCACCAAAAGCTTGTCCGCCAAAGGATCGAGAAGTTTACCCAAACGCGTAATCTCCTGCCGCCGCCGGGCGAGATAACCGTCCAGGGTATCCGTGAGAGCCGCCACGATAAAGACGGCGCTTGCCACATAGTCGGCGTAAGGCCAGTGCAGCCAGGCGATAACCATAAACACCGGGACCAAGGCAATCCTGGTTAGGGTCACTTTAGTGGGCAGGTTCATCCACCACCCTCCCCCCTAGATCGTAAATGGATGCGTGGTTTATCTCTACTCGAACAAATTCTCCAACTTTAAGGCCCCGGCCACGGACGCGCGTGATCCCGTCCACCTCCGGCGCCTGGCGAAAACAGCGACCCCTACCCGTGCCTTTTTCTACCCGCTCAATTAAAACCTCAAGCTGTTTGCCGAGCCAAGCACGGTTCCGCTCAAGGGACACGCGCCGTTGCAGTTTAAGGAGACGCTCCCGGCGGTCCTCTTTTACCTCCTCCGGCACCTGGCCGGGCATATCCGCTGCCGGAGTTCCTTCCTGAGGAGAATAAGAAAAAACTCCCACCCAGTCAAATTCCTGCTCCTTGACAAATGCCGAGAGTTCTTCGTATTCCGCCTCGGTCTCCCCCGGAAAGCCGACGATAAAAGTAGTCCGCAGCGCAGCCTCTGGAAGAACCCTCCGGATTTCTTCAATAAGCCGCCTCACCGAACTCTGCCGGCTGGCACGGCCCATTGCTTTAAGAATGCGGTCGCTGGCGTGTTGCAGGGGGATATCGAAATAGCGGCATACCTTAGGCTCTTCTGCTATGGTGGAAAGAAGTTCCGAAGTTATGCGCTCAGGGTACATGTAAAGCAGGCGCACCCATTTAATCTCCGGGATGGCCGCCAACTTGCGCAAAAGAGACGGCAGGCGCAGTTCATGGTATAAATCCAGGCCGTAGCTTGTAGTATCCTGAGCCACCAGGATAATCTCTTTAACTCCCTGCCGGGCCAGCGTAAGAGCTTCCGCTACAATCTCTTCCTCTGGACGGCTCTTTAGCGGTCCCCGCAACTCGGGTATTACGCAGAAGCTGCAACGATGGTTACAACCCTCTGCTATCTTGAGATAAGCAGTACCCGGGTATGTAGCCAAAATGCGCGCTCCTCCCTGAAACCCACCCGGTGCGTCAACCGCCACTACCCGGCTCCCGGACTCCAGTTCATCCAGGATGGCAGGCAGGCGCTCCAAGGAACCCGTACCGATAACGGCGTCAACTTCAGGGATTTCGGCAGCAATCTCCTGAGGATAGCGCTGGCTCAGGCAACCGGTGACAACTAGCTTGCGGCAGCGGCCTTTTTCTTTGTAAGTTGCCATCTCGAGAATGGTGTCAATAGATTCCTCTTTGGCAGCATCGATAAATCCACACGTATTCACAACGATGACATCAGCTTCCGCTGGATTCGTGGTCAATTCGTAACCGCGCTCAATTAAGCGCGCAAGAAGCCCCTCCGAGTCAACCAAATTCTTGGGGCAACCAAGTGACACAAGTCCTACTTTTTTTGCCCTCACCCTAGAACTCCTTTTCTCTTTCATTTTCCTGTCCTTAACTTACAGCAGCCTTTCAAAGGTGATATTGCGCGGCAGTCCAGGGTTCCCAGCCGGCCCAAGAAACAGGCCGTTCACCCTCAGTTCCAGCGCTCCCGGATCTCCCGCCCGAAGCCAAACTCGCTCCATCCCTTCTATAATTCTGGTGTCACCCCGGGCCAGCATTTCCGCCTTCTCGCTCCCTCCATCGGCGCGCACGGCAACCCAGCACCTTTCACCTGTCACTCTAAGTTCCAACCGAATTTCGTTCCCTACTACCTGAAAGACGGCCTCTCTCGGTAGATCTTTAACCGACCGCACCTCGCCTACAGTTTCGCCGGGTTCACTTTCCGGGGCGGAAGGCGGCGCGGTAGTTGCCGGAGAGTCAGAAACCTCCGATTCAATCTCCTTTTCCGGCGGAGGCACCCGGTTTTCTGGATCCGGGCGGCGAGTCAAGAAGAAAGCCCCCAGCGCCAGAAATGCCACAAGGAGGACGGCCACCGTCACCAAGCCTCGCGCCGGGTTTGGGCCCATCGCTGAAGCCGGACGGGGCGCGTGGTTGTTTTCCTCATCAACTGCCGCACGTGTCTGCGCGTAACGCTTTACCAGTTCATCGCCGGGAAGGCCCAGGAAATGGGCGTAGTTTTTGAGAAAACCCTTAAGGTACACCTCACCCGGAAATACCCGGTTATTACCTTCTTCCAACGCCTCCAGGTACCGGCGCCGAATCTTGGTTTCTTCCTGCACTTTGTCTAAGGTAATGCCCTGCTTGAGGCGAGCCTCGCGCAGCAGTGCTCCGATTTCCGCCAGCACTTCCGCTCTGCCCCGGTTCTCATTGTTCTCAGCCACGAAGATTCACCCCTTTGTCGCTCCAGCGCGCGCGTCAGAGCCGATCAAGTGCTGGTATCTTTCCTTACTGATGAGGACCGGTCGCGGCTTACTTCCTTCGGCCGGACCCACGTAGCCTTTTTCTGCCAGTTGGTCGATAATACGCGCGGCTCTAGTATAACCAATCCGCAAACGCCTTTGCAGGTAGGACGCCGAAGCTTGACCGGCCTCAACAACCAGCTCCAAAGCTTTGCCGAACAGCTCGTCCTCGGCCCCATCGGCAGGTGCTTCTTTCTCTTTCGGCTGAACGGCCAAAATGGCCTCTTGAAATTCCGGTTCTCCTTGCCCGCGCCAGAAGTTCACCAGTTCCTCTACTTCGCTATCGGAAATGAAGGCTCCCTGCACGCGCTGTGGCTTACTAGCCCCGACGGGTAGAAAGAGCATGTCTCCGCGTCCGAGAAGCTTCTCGGCTCCGTTCATATCGAGAATGGTGCGCGAGTCCGTCTGCGACGAGACGGCAAAAGACAGCCGGGAAGGTATGTTAGCTTTAATCAGGCCGGTGATCACATCTACAGACGGCCGTTGCGTGGCCACCACCAGATGCAAACCGGCAGCGCGGGCCATCTGGGCCAACCGGCAAACCGCCTCCTCTACTTCGGCCGGCGACACCATCATTAAATCGGCCAGTTCGTCGATGACGATGACAATGTAAGGGAGCGCGTTGGCGGGCGGCCGTGTTTCGTTGTACCGCTTTATGTCGCGTACACCTGCTGCGGCAAAAAGGCTGTAGCGGTTTTCCATCTCCGTCACTGCCCAATTGAGCACTCCTGCCGCCTTTCTAACATCGGTGACCACCGGTGAGATTAAGTGGGGGATGCCGTTGTAGGCGGTAAGTTCGACCATTTTAGGGTCGATGAGAAGGAGTTTAACCTGGGCCGGAGTGGCTTTAAAAAGAATGCTGCTGATGAGCGCATTGATGCATACGCTCTTGCCGGAACCGGTGGCGCCGGCAATTAGAAGGTGAGGCATCTTGGCCAGATCGGCTACCACAGGTGCACCGCTAATGTCTTTGCCCAAAGCGATGGTAAGGGGCGAGGTTTCCCGGGCGAATACCGGCGTATCGATCACCTCACGCAGGTAAACCGGGGTGATTTCTTTATTCGGGACCTCAATTCCAATAGCCGCTTTACCCGGAATGGGTGCTTCGATACGCACGTCGGTGGCCGCCAGGCTTAAGGCGATATCATCGGCCAGTCCCACAATCCTGCTGACTTTAGTACCGGGCGCCGGGTGGATCTCGTAGCGAGTAATGGCTGGGCCCCGGCTGACCTCGGTAACCTTGGCGCTTATACCGAAGTTGTTCAAAGTCTCTTCCAGCAGGCGTACATTTTCGGCAATGTCTTTTTCCAGGCGGTAGTTTTTAAGCCGTACCGGCTTGCGAAGCAGGGTGACGGGGGGCAATTGGTACGGACCGACCACCTGAGGAATTGCGAGCTGCACGGGCACCCCAACCGGTTCCGTGGTTCCTGTTTTTACCACCGGGCCGGCCGCAGGTGCGGCCTCTATCCGAAGTGGCGAAGCGGAGGTTGAAGAAGGCACCTCCTTGCTTTCTCCCTGCTGGCCCGGTAGAGGGCCTTCCCCCACCTCCTCCTGGACCACCCGTGCATCAGGCTTGCGGGCACGGAGCACTCGCTTAAAGCGTGCACAGCAGGCCAAAGTCACAAGGGACTTTTCGTTAATAAGAACAAGGCCGGAAAGGGCCGCAGCAACCAGGAGGATCCAAGCTCCCACACGGCCGAAAAGGCGCTGCAGGAAAGTGGCCGTCACCGCCCCGACGATTCCTCCGCCCCGGCCGAGTTTCCCGTAATCCAAGGAAGCCTCCGGAGCCATCAGGAAATGCATTGCTCCCACTAGAGCCAAGAACACGAGCAACGCTCCGCTCACCTGGGATTTCTCTACAGACCTCCCGGAAAGGGCAACAAGTGCCCCGGCCAGAGAAACGGCCGGTAACGGGTATGCACCCCAACCGAAAAGGGACAGCAGCACACGATGCAAAAAGCCACCTACCACACCGGCGCGATCAGAAAAAAGACTGACCAGCACCAGTAAGGAGAGGGCTATCACCAAGATGCCGCCTATCACCGCCGGTTTTTGCTCAGCTTTCTGTTTCTTTTCTGCCCGCGGCATTGGTTCACCCCCGCCCATCATATTTCATCAGGCTCTATTCTACATTGTCCCTCAGGAATCCTCCCCGAAAACCCGGACTGGCACCCGGTGCATACTATCCTCCCGGCATCAGAGTTATCACCAGACGCTCTAGGATTCCGGCAAAAGGCAGGCACAAAATGACAGTTAGTAAATTGAAAAGGGTGTGGGCATTGGCTACCTGCCGGGGCAGGTCGGGCGAAGTACACGCTACCAGTTGGCCAAAAGCCGCGAAAAAAGGGAAGATGGCCAGGACACCCAGTACGTTAAAAATAAAATGCACAGCAGCCGCCCGCCTGGCGTTCATGCCCGTACCAATACTCGCCAAGAGAGCGGTTACCGTCGTCCCGATATTACTGCCCAAAACGAAACCGATGGCTCCTTTAAGATCGATCGCACCCTGGTCCGCAAGAGCAATAACCATGGCTATAACCACGCTGCTCGACTGAAAGATACCTGTCACGCAGGCCCCGGCAAGAACGGCCGTACCTGGTGAGTGAGCCAGCGCTCTAATCAGTGCAGGAAAAAAAGGGTGTGCGCTCAGCACTGAAAGGTAACGGGACATGAGCCCCATACCGGCAAAAAGAAGGCCAAATCCGAAAATAACCCGGCCCAGTTCCCGTGTCGGGCCGAACCTGCTGGAAAAGAACAAGAAAGCCCCCAAAAATACAGCCGGTCCGGCCAGAAACTCCAGGTCGAGTGCCACCAATTGGGCGGTTACGGTAGTTCCAACGTTCGCTCCTAAAATTACGCCAATGGCCTGCCGCAAGCTGAGAAGTCCTGCATCAACAAAAGTCACGGTAAGAACAGTGGTAGCGCTACTGCTTTGAACCACTGCGGTAATAAGACAGCCTACAAACGCTCCGCGGGCGACCGATCCCGTGAGGTGTTCCAGCACCCGGCGTAATCTTTTCCCTACTGCTTTCTGCAAACCTTCCCCCAGAAGTTGAATGCCGAAAAGAAAAAGAGCCACTCCACCAATTACACCTGTCAAAACACGCAGCGTCCTCCCCTCCCTCTTTAACCCTCCCTAAATACATAATGTGAAAGGAGCGGTGGCTAGACTAACCACCGCTCCGCGGAATCTTTATTCGGCCGGGAACGTGAGAATGGACCCCGGAAAAAAGGAAGGATCGAGGAAATCGTTGGGGTTGGTACTCAAGAGCCGCACTAATTTGGCCTGGTTGACACCGGTCCGCTCAACCAAAAGTTTATGCCCCCGGACTACTACCTCCTCGTACTGAGGACGGTAGTCTTCCATGCCCTCCAACACAAGTTCAAGGGGCATGGGCGTGTAGAGTATCATTGTACCGGCCCCTTTGCGCTTTTTTGTGCGGCAATCAGCTCGTTCAGTTTCTCCAGAGCCGAGTTAATTCCGCCCACAGCATCCACCAGGCCTACATCCACAGCTTCCTTTCCAACCAGCACCGTCCCTATATCACGGGCGAGCTCGCCGGTGCGGAACATAAGCTCCCGGAATTTAGGCTCGGAAATATGCGAATGCTTCGTAACAAAACGAACGACCCGATCCTGCATTTTATCCAGATACTCGTAGGTTTGAGGCACACCGATAACCAAACCATTGAGACGAATAGGGTGGATGGTCATCGTGGCGGTTTCGGCTATAAAAGAGTAGTCGGCGCTCACGGCAATGGGAACGCCAATGGAGTGACCTCCGCCCAGAATTAGAGAAACCGTAGGCTTGCTCATGCTGACGATCATCTCGGCAATGGCCAAACCGGCCTCCACATCCCCGCCTACCGTGTTTAGAACGAGAAGCAGCCCGGCAATTTTCGGATTTTGTTCTACTGCCACCAATTGAGGAATAATGTGCTCGTATTTGGTAGTCTTATTCTGGGGCGGCAGTACCAGGTGTCCTTCAATTTGCCCAACAATGGTGAGGCAGTGGATGTTGCTCTCCGGCTGCTCGGGCAGGGTCATCTGGCCTAGTTCTTGAATGTTACCGGCGACTGTGCCCGGCGCCGGCGGCTCGGTACCAGGAGTTTGCGGCCCAGCCGGAGTATTCGGCCGGGGGCCCGGTGGCGGCACTACGGTGGGGGTCGGTTGTGGTGAACCAAGTTTAGGGAAGAAACCCGTAAACATTGGCCTGCCCTCCCTCAACTCTATTCCTGTGTCCCTGGCGCTAGTATGATGTCAAGTTGGGCCGACTATACTTTCAGCACCCCAAAGAAAAAAAATCCCCGGCCTCAAGCCGGGGTTGCTATATATATTTAATCAGGAGGGGGTAACTATGTCACATCTTTATCATACTCCGTCTTTGTTACAGAGGTGTGACAACAACGTTACTACTTTATTAAAGCCGGTGTACCCCTTACACTTCCATAATGATAGGGAGAATCATGGGACGGCGCCTGGTACGCTCGAACAGAAACTTACCCAGGGCATCTCGAACCTGGCTCTTAATTGTCGACCAATCGGTAGCCCTAGAGGCCTCGCACTTTTCTAAAGCCTGGCGTACGCGCTCCTTAGCCTCTTCTACCAGCTCCTCGGCTTCCCGAACATAGACAAAACCCCTTGAAACAATGTCCGGCCCGGCCACCACCTGCCCGCTCTGCTTATCCATGGTCACCACTACGATTATTATGCCGTCCTGGGAAAGTTGCTTCCTATCCCTGAGTACAATGTTACCCACGTCCCCTACTCCCAACCCGTCCACCAGCACTTTGCCTGCGCTTATCCGGTTGGCCACCCTGGCCTTTTCCGCGGTAAACTCTACACTGGTGCCGTTTTCGACCACAAAGATGTTCTCCTCCGGTATGCCCACCTGACGGGCAATGCGGGCATGCCATACCAGCTGGCGAAACTCGCCGTGGATGGGAACAAAGTACCGCGGACGAATCAGGTTAAGCATTAGCTTAAGCTCCTCGCGGCTGGCATGACCAAAGGCGTGGCGCCAAGAAGTCAACTCAGGGTAAACTTCAGCTCCCACCTTGAACAGGTTGTCAATATTACGGGCTACCAGTTTCTCGCTGCCCGGCCCCGGCGGGGCCACCAAAACTACCACGTCACCACTTTGCACCGACACGGCCTGCTTCCCGTTGGTCCGTATTCCGGCCACGGGCTCCAAGCTATCGAAACTAGGGACAATTATCACCTGTTTTTCGGGTGGTAGTTTCTCTACAGCGGGATCAAAGAGCGCCTCAGGCGGGAAACGCAAATGTCCTACCCGGCGGGCGAGCTCCAAAAGCTCGAGCCCCTCCGGCCATGCTACCTGGGTACGCCGCCCAAAACTTGAAGCTGCAGCCACTACTTGTTCCAGGCGGTAAAGGCTGGCGCCATAACCGACCATGATTACCCGACCTTGGGCCCTGCGCATGATGCTGGTAATAGCACTCAGCGGTTCTTTTTCAGAAGGCGAGAAACCCGCCACTTCTGCGTTCGTGCTGTCCGAAAGGAGCAGCAGAACGCCTGCACGCCCGATTTCGGCCAAACGATGGAGGTCGGTGAAGTTGCCGTTCGGCGGAGTCTGGTCGAAATGGAAATCACCGGTATGCAGGACGCGACCGAGCGGCGTGGTAACAAGTACTGCAACGGCGCCCGGAAGGGTATGGCTCACGGTAATGAGCTCTACCTGAAACGAACCCAGAGAACGGGTTTCCCCCGGGTTAATGGCCTTCAACTCTGGTGCTTTTAGCCCGGCCCGCTTAAGCTTCAGCGCCGCTATTCCCAACGTCATAGGGGTTCCAAATACCGGCACGTTCAACTCTTTTAAGAAGTAGGGTAGGGCCCCGATATGGCCCTCATGGCCGTGGGTTAAAACGATCCCCCGTACTTTGTCCCTATTCTCCAAGACGTACGTAATATCGGGAATGACAAAGTCGATGCCCAGAAGTTCCTCTTCCGGAGTCATCAGGCCGCAATCGATCACCAGGATGTCCTGTTCCGTTTCTAAGAGAAGCATGTTTTTGCCCCGTTCCCCCACACCGCCCAGGGGAATTAGGGTAAGTTTATCTCTGGTGTCTCCGTTCAAAAGTGCACCTCCTTAAAATGGGAAAACACAAAAAAAGACTCCCTCGTCGTGCCGGGAAGCCGGCCATCTAAACCCAACCGCATCCGCTCACAAACCTCTTTTGCTATTATACCCTACTTCCAACCGCTTCACAAGGGAGCCCAAGAAGGGCGAAATTGAAATTAAAGAAAAAAGAGGGCCTAGGAAGTGCCCTCTTATGCGTGCCGAAACGGCGAACATCAGATAAGCCCGACTTCAGCCAGAATCCCGCGCAGATACTCTTCCTCTTTCTCCGTAAGCGGCAGGAGAGGCAACCTCAACCCGCCTACAGGGAAGCCGGTCATCTTCATAGCTGCCTTTACCGGACTGGGACTGGTAGTAAAGAAGAGTCCCTTAAAGAGCGGGAAATACTTGAGGTGGATGTCCCTCGCCTTTTGCCAATTACCCGCCGCAAAGCTGGCAATCATTTCCTTAAGCTGACTGGCAACAAGGTGTGAAGCCACCGAAACGACGCCCTTCGCGCCCACCGATAGCATGGGCAGCGTCAGGCTGTCGTCGCCGCTGTAAACGGTAAAGCCGGGCGGGGCCTTACGGCAGATCTCTGATACTTGGTCCAGGTTTCCACCGGCCTCCTTAAGCGCAACAATGTTAGGAACGTCCTGGGCCAGACGAATAACTGTGGGCGGATCGATGTTACGGCTGGTCCGGCCGGGCACATTATAGATCATCACCGGAAGTTTCGTGGCCTCGGCAACGGCCTTAAAGTGGGCGTACAGCGCATTCTGTGGTGGTTTGTTGTAGTAAGGCGTAACCAAGAGGATGGCATCCCCTCCCACCTCTTCGGCCTTCTTGGTGAGGGCAATGCTCTGCTCTGTGTTGTTGGTACCCGTGCCCAGCATCACCGGTACCCGGCCACGCGCCGCCTTGATCACCGTCTCCCAAAGAGCTACTTTTTCTTCTGTAGACAAAGCAGGCGACTCGCCGGTAGTTCCAGTTACCAAAAGCCCATCTGAACCGAGCTCAATCAAGTGCTCCGTAAGCTCTGCCGTGCGCTTGAGGTCCACCTTGAGGTCTTCGGTGAACGGTGTCACCATGGCGGTAATAACCGTACCTAACTCGACCATCTCCACCACCTCCATTACGCATAGCTCTTATTTGCCTAATTCGAAGGCCTCGTGCAAGGCGCAGATCGCTTTTTCCGTATCCTCACCCCGGACTAGACAAGAAATGGTTGCATGGGAATCTGCGGTCTGCAGAATCTCCGTACCGACTGCATGCAAGGCCGCCACCACTTTAGCCATTACCCCAGGCACACCGCGCATCCCTGCTCCGACTACGGAAACCTTGGCCAGGCCGGTGGTTACTTCGGGTGCGAATCCGGCAGCCTCCAGAACTGCCTTCGCCCTAGGCGCATCATCTTCGGCTACGATGAAAGCCTTTAGCTCAGGGAAGACATTGATAAGGTCGATGCTGATGCCGGCTGCTGCCAAGGTCTGGAAGAGCTCCACCTCCCGCGCCTTATCGTCAGGGGGGAGCTTAACCTTAAACTGAGCCACATGCGGCAGGTGGGCAATGCCCGTGATCAGTCTTTCCGGGCCTAGGGCCAGCCGTCCCGGATAAGGGACTCCCCGCGTCACCAGTGTGCCGGGGGCATCGGAAAAGGTAGAGCGTACCCGGAGCGGGATGTTGTACTGCATCGCTATTTCCACCGCACGAGGGTGAATCACCTTCGCCCCCTGGTAAGCCATCTGGGTGATCTCCTGGTAAGTGACCACATCCAGGGTGTGCGCTTCGTCAACGATCCTCGGATCGGCCGTCATAACCCCTTCGACGTCGGTAAAGATCTCAACTGCTTCGGCGCCCAGGGCCGCACCCAGGGCAGCTGCCGTGGTGTCGCTCCCGCCCCGCCCTAAGGTTGTAACCTCGCCCGTGTGCGTTTCTCCTTGAAAGCCGGCTACCACCGGGATATACCCTGCTTCAAGCACCTTGAGAATGGGCTCCGGCCGCACCTCCAAGATTCGGGCATCGCCGAAGGACTCATCGGTGATGATCCCCGCCTGTCCCCCGGTAAGCGCCCGCGCCGGGTGCCCCTTTTTCGTGAGGAGCGCCGCCATCACGGAACAGGTGATGATCTCCCCGCAAGAGAGGAGGAGATCCCGTTCGCGCTTAGGAACTTCCGGTCCGGCCTCAGCCAAGAGTCCAAGCAGGGTATCGGTGGCGTAGGGATCACCCTTACGGCCGATGGCCGAAACCACGACCACCGGAGCCAATCCATCCGCTTTAGCCTGAAGAACACGGTTCACCACCTGTTCCCGGGCCGCCGGCGTAGCGACGGAAGTTCCACCAAACTTCTGCACTACAATCCTCATACTCTGCCCTCTCCTCACAAAAGCCCATCCTGCACCAAACGCTCCGCAATCTGAACGGCATTAAAAGCAGCACCTTTGCGCACGTTATCGGCCACGATCCACATGTTTAGCCCTTTAGATATGCTGAAGTCTTCCCGGATGCGGCCTACATACACCTCATTTTGACCCGCTACCTGGACCGGAAGAGGATAGGCCAACCTGGCCGGGTCGTCTACTACCACAACGCCCGGCGCCTGAGCCAGTATGCGGCGCGCTTCTTCCGGCGTAAGCTTCTCCTCGGTTTCAATGTTTACCGACTCCGAGTGGCCGTAAAAGACCGGCACGCGCACCGTCGTAGCGGTAACGGCAATGGTGTCGTCCTCCATAATCTTCTTGGTTTCCCGCACCATTTTCCATTCTTCCAGGGTATAGCCGGTTTCGTCGAAAACATCTATATGCGGCAGGACGTTAAAAGCGATCTGGTACGGATATACGGAAGGCTTTACCGGCTTTCCTTCCAAGATCTGGGTGCTCTGGGTCTCAAGTTCGGCGATGGCCTCCAGCCCCGTGCCGGAAACCGCTTGATAGGTAGAAACCACTACACGTTTCACCCGGGCCCGGTCGTGTAAGGGTTTAAGTACCACCACCATTTGAATCGTGGAGCAGTTCGGGTTGGCGATAATCCCCTTATGCTTCTTAAGTGCTTCAGGGTTTACTTCCGGCACTACCAGCGGGACGTCCGGTTCCATACGGAAGGCATTGCTGTTGTCTACCACCACCGCTCCCCGCTTGACCGCTTCCGGCGCCAGGGCCAGGCTGATGTCTTTTCCTGCCGAGAAGAGGGCGAGGTCAATTCCAGCGAAGGCCTCCGGGCGCGCCTCCTCTACCTTCACTGCCTGTCCACGGAAAAGAACCTCATGCCCCTGCGAACGGGCGGACGCGAGAGGAAGGATCTTGTTTACGGGGAAGTTGCGTTCCTCCAGCACCTTCAGCATGGTTTGGCCTACAGCGCCGGTCGCCCCTACCACAGCCACGTTGTATTTCTTCACCGCTTTTACCTCCAGCCGAGTTTAGTTTAATGAAGTAGAAGTGTTAAATTTCGAGTAGGTTCTCCAGACCGTAGACCACCCCGTCGAGGTTGGACACCTTTTTTACCGCCAGGATAACCCCGGGGATGAAGGATTCCCGGCTAATGGAGTCGTGTTTTAAGGTCAAACTTTGGCCTAGGCCACCAAAAACGATGGTATGGTGAGCCACAAAACCGGGCAGGCGCAAGCTATGGATTTTGATGCCCGCGAGCTCTCCTCCCCGCACTCCCGGCACCTTTTCCACTTTTGTTGGGGCCGGCTTAAAGTCTCCGGCCGCACGGGCAATCGCCTCTGCGTATTTGATAGCCGTCCCGGACGGAGCATCCAGTTTTTGGTCGTGGTGGGTTTCAATTATTTCCACCTGCGGGAAAAACCGCGCCGCCTGGGCGGCAAACTTGAGAAGTAAAACAGCGCCCACGGCGAAATTAGGAGCAATAACCGCGTTAACCCCTTGCTCACGATAAAGCGCGGCAATCTCCGGGATGTCAGCTTCGGTTATGCCCGTTGTCCCAATAACGGCGTGGGCTCCCTGTTTAGCTATAGTCTCCAAGTTTTTCTTTACGACGGCAGGACGGGTAAAATCGACAACAACTTCAGCACCGGTACGGGAGATGGTACTTCCCAGGTCAGCGGCCAACTCAATGCCTAAGGGTTCGCGGCCTATGAGGATCCCAACATCTTGGCCAATACCGTTCTCGTGTCCCACGGCACCCACAAGGTCCAGGTCCGGGTCGGCCAGGATTCCCTTAACCACCTCCCGGCCCATGCGGCCGTTGGCACCCGAGACGAGGACACGAATTCCCACGCCGTTTCACCTCCAACTGCTTTTGCCCTTTTTAAGGTATTACGTATATTCTCCTATAAATCCCGGGAGGTGTCAATATCCTTGTCGGCGCCGGCATCGATAATAACCACTTCCCTGCCGATTTTCTTTATTGCCCGCCACGGGACAAGCGAAACCCGCTTTTCGCTGAAGAGCTGGAAAAGCTTCCCCCGGGTATTAACCTCAAGACCTACGATTTCCCCGGTCTCGCCGTTGAAGACTAGGTCGGCGTCGCCGAAGTACCCGATGCGGCGCCCGTCCTGCAGGTTAATGAGCTCTTTGTCTTCCAAATCGCGTAGCCGCATTTTCATCACACCCCTCGTTGCCTTACGCGTTCCGCTCGAGCCAGTGGGCCACGTACGGCTGAACCAACGCCAGGAGCAAAGAGAGCGTTGCCAGGGGCTCCATTTGAAAACCCAGTACTGCCACCCGTTCCGGCAAATCTAGCTTCAAGAAATTGCGTGTAAGAACCAGGGCTAAATAAATTCCCCCGGCCGTGCCTATAAGCTCAACCAAGGCCTGGGAGAAAGGAGAAGAGCGCGGCTCTACCGGCAGTTCCTCCCCCCGCCGAAAGGCACGTTCACGCCCACGGGCCCGTTCAGCCAGAGACAAGTATGTCAGTGCCACGAGCCCTACAGCCAATACCACCCCCAGCATGAAAACACCCCCTTCTCACCTAATCCTATGCGGTGAAGAAGGGGGAAATGCTACGCTCCCGTATGCCCGAATCCGCCGGCCCCGCGGAGGGAATCCGGTAGTTCCTCAACCTCTTCCCACTCAACCCTGCCTACGGCGTTCAAAACGAGCTGCGCGATACGATCGCCGCGCCTGACGGTGTAGGGTTCTGTCCCGAGATTAACCAGAATCACTTTAATCTCCCCCCGGTAATCGCTATCCACCGTACCCGGGCTGTTGAGCAGTGTAAGCCCGTGTCGCCAGGCAAGGCCGCTCCGCGGGCGCACCTGAGCCTCCCAACCCGGCGGAACAGCCAAAGCGATCCCGGTGGGAACGAGGGCGCGCCCGCCCGGGGGAAGGGTGATTTCCTCCGTTAAGGCGGCGTATAGATCTAGCCCAGCGGCACCGGGACTCATATACGCCGGAAGCGGCAAACCTTCGCCGTGCGGAAGCCGGCAAATTGGTACTTTCAGGCGTTCCACCACTCTCACTCCACTTCCTTCGGGTCCACCGGGCCGAGCACCACCGTCGTTAACTGTTCCCGGCCGAAGGCCCGGGCGCACAGTTGCTGTACGTCCTCGGCCGTAACCGCTCTAAGTTTATCTTCTACCTCTTCCACCGGGATGAATCGTCCTAAACTAAGTTCCTGTTTGCCCATACGAATCATCCTATTAGTTGTGTTCTCAAGGCTGAGGCGGAAGGTCCCTAAAACCTGGTTTCGGGCCCGTTCGATTTCGGCAGCCGGCACCGGTTCTTTAACAAGACTCTCCAGCTCCTGCTCTACAAGTTCCAGCCCGGCCTCAAGGTTTTCCTTGCTCAGGCCCAGGTAAATGGTAAACAGGCCTATACCCTGGTAGGCAGTATGGTACGAATAGACGGAGTAGGCCAGCCCTTTCTCCTCGCGGATGTGTTGGAAAAGCCTGGAAGAGAGGCCTCCGCCCAAAATGCTGTTGGCCACCTCAACCACGTAATTCCTTTCGTCTTCTACCGGAACGCCAGGGGCTCCCAGGCAGACATGCACCTGTTCCGTGTCGCGCTCGAATAGCCTACGCCCGGCCCAGAAGTTAGGGGCGGAAAGCGCATGGGTCTGAGGCGAGCGCGTCCTGCCGGCAAAATACCGTTCCGCCAGCCGTACCAGCTCATCGTGTCTCAGGTTGCCGGCAGCGGTTATCACCAAGTTGGCCGGAGTGTAATAACGGGCGTAAAAAGCCCGAATCTGTTCGGGCGTGAGCGCGTTCAGGCTTTCTCTTGTCCCTAAAGTAGGACGGCCCAGAGGATGGTTGGGCCAGGCTACCTCTGTGAGCAAGTCGTGAACCAGCTCGTCGGGAGAATCCTCGTACATGGAGATCTCTTCAAGGACGACCTGCTTCTCCCGCGCAATGTCATCGCCGTCCAGGAGAGGCTCAAGGAACATGTCGAGCAGTACGTCTAAGGCCAGCGGAAGGTACTCCCCCAGCACCTTGGCGTAGTAACAGGTGTATTCTTTTGAAGTAAAAGCATTCAGCTGCCCTCCGACCGAGTCTAGTGCTTCGGCGATATCCCGAGCCCTTCGCTTCTTCGTCCCTTTAAACAAAAGGTGTTCCAGAAAGTGGGACACCCCTCTTTCTTCTTCAGTTTCCCATTTCGAACCGACGCCGACCCATAGGCCCAAAGCGACGGAAGAGACTCCGGGGATCTCCTCGGTGACAAGGCGCACTCCTCCGGGAAGTTCACTTTTTCTGTACAATGCAACTCCCCCTGTTGGGTCGGGTACCTGCCGGCCCTCCTTGCCGGCCACCCAGGCACCCGCCTTTCCATTGACACGAAGTTATTATACTGAAAAGGAATGGCCCTGTAAACGGTTCCACCAAACCCTTCGACAATGAAAAAAGCATAAACCCAAAAGAGTTTATGCTTCGGCCACCTTATTTGCGTCCCGCCTTATCTTTCCCCGGTTCTGCCTTAAGGGCTTCCTTCCGCGAGAGGTTGATCCTGCCCTGCCGGTCTATTTCGGTTACTTTAACTACTATTTCGTCGCCTACGCGGACCACATCCTCCACCCTGGCCACACGCTCACGCGCCAGCTGCGATATATGCACCAGGCCCTCTTTGCCGGGAAGGATTTCCACGAACGCTCCGAAGTTCATCAAGCGGGTAACGCGGCCTACGTAAATTCCTCCGACCTCGACGTCGCGGGTCAGGAGTTTGATCTTTTCTTCGGCCCGCCGGGCCGCATCCTCATCCGCGGCCGTGATGAAGACCCGTCCGTCGTCCTCGATGTCAATCTGCACTCCGGTCTCCTCGATGATCTTGCGGATCGTCTTGCCACCCGGGCCGATAACATCACGAATCTTGTCCGGGTCTATTTCCATGGTAATCATCCGTGGAGCGTATGGTGACAGCTTGGGCCGCGGCTTATCAATTACGGCCAGCATCTTATCCAGGATAAAGAGGCGTCCCCGCCTGGCCTGCTCCAAAGCCACGCGCAGGATATCTAGGGTAATACCGTGGACTTTGATATCCATTTGCAGGGCATTGATGCCCTTCTTCGTTCCAGCCACCTTGAAGTCCATATCCCCCATGGCATCTTCCAAGCCCTGGATATCGGTTAGCACGGCAAATTTATCCTCGCCTTTAATTAGACCCATGGCCACCCCTGCCACCGGCGCCTTAATGGGGACACCGCCGTCCATCAGAGCCAAAGTGCTGCCGCAGACACTGGCCATGGAAGTAGAGCCGTTGGACTCAAGGACTTCAGAAACCAAGCGAATAGTATAGGGAAACACGCTTTCATCGGGAATCATAGGCTCCAGAGCTCGCTCTGCCAGGGCACCATGACCTATCTCTCGCCTCCCGGGGCCGCGCATGGGTCTGGTTTCGCCGGTGCTGAACGGCGGGAAGTTGTAATGGTGCATAAAGCGTTTCGATTCCTCAACGCCCAGCCCGTCCAGGATCTGCTCATCCCCCACCGCTCCCAGGGTCAGAGTGGTTAGAACCTGGGTCTGGCCCCGCGTAAAGAGGCCGGAACCGTGAACGCGGGGAAGCACGCCCACTTCCACCGTGATGGGACGAATTTCATCCAGGGCGCGCCCATCCGGCCTTACCCCGTCCTCGAGAATCATCTTGCGCACCAATTCTTTGGTGAGCTGATGGACTACTTCCCGGATATCCTTTTCTTTATCGGGATACTCTTCAATGAACTTGAGGACCGCATCCTCCTCCACTTTATCCAGCGCTTCTTCCCGTTGCAATTTTTCAGGCTCGCTCAGCGCCTTCTTAAGCTCCGGCTCGGCATAAGCGCGCACTTTAGCCTCGACTTCCGGATCCACCTGGTAGAGGACCACCTGGCGCTTTTCTTTTCCTACCTTCTGAATGATTTCTTCTTCGAAAGCTACGAGTTCTTTGATGGCCTCGTGCCCAAAGGCGATGGCGCGCAGCATGGTTTCTTCGTCTACTTCATCCGCCCCGGCCTCCACCATCATCACTGCATCCTTTTTTCCGGCAAGAGTTAGGTGCAGCCGGCTTGCTTCTTGCTGCGCTATGGTTGGGTTGAGCACAAATTCGTCCCCCACAAGCCCCACGACCACACCGGCAATAGGGCCATCGAAGGGAATGTCTGAAATAGAAAGGGCTACGGACGCGCCCAAAAGGGCGGCAATCTGGGGCGAGTTATCTTGGTCCACCGACAGCACCAGCGCTATAACCTGCACGTCGTTGCGAAACCCTTTCGGAAACAGAGGACGAATGGGCCGGTCGATGAGGCGCGCAGAAAGAATCGCCTTCTCGCTGGGGCGCCCTTCACGTTTAATAAAGCCACCTGGTATTTTACCCACAGCGTAAAGCCGTTCCTCGTAATCCACCGTCAGCGGGAAAAAATCGATCCCCTCCCGCGGGGTATCAGAACAGCAGGCAGTTACCAGAACCACCGTGTCGCCGTAGCGCACCAGGGCTGCCCCGTCTGCCTGTTTGGCCACGTGGCCGATTTCTACGCTAAGCGGCCGGCCCGCCAGCGTAGTCTGAAAAACTTCCGCCAAATCAGCAAACCTCCTTGCATCATATCTTCCCTTGTTTTCGGCGCTTAGGTTAGTATTTCCTTTTTTGTAGGTGAAAGACCTCACCTATTGGAAAAGAGCGGGTCGCCCCGCTCTCAGTGCCGTAAACCTAGCTTCTCTACCAACTTGCGGTAACGTTCAATATCCTTTTCCATGAGGTAATTGAGAAGGCCCCGCCGCCGTCCAACCATCTTTAAAAGCCCGCGGCGCGAATGATAGTCCTTCTTGTGCTCCTTCAAGTGTTCGGTCAGGTAGTTGATGCGTTCCGTGAGTATGGCAATTTGTACTTCAGGCGAACCTGTGTCCTGGTCATGTAGTTTGAACTTCTCGATGATCTCCTGCTTCTTTTCGCTTGTCAACGCCACCGTATTCACCTCCTACTTTTCCGATCCCCATAGTCCCAGATAACCGTTGGAGTAGCGGTTGTCCGCGCCCATGGTTCATTCACTTGCCGATAATGGTTATCACCAGACGACCCGTCTTGGTATCTTTAGCTACCAAGTCGAAGCAGCGCCCGGAAGCCGCCACAAAACTCCGGAAGCGGGTTGCAGTAGGGATCCACCCGGGAATGCTGTAGGCAGCACTCATGATGTCTTCCGCTGTAATCCCGCCCTGCCTGTCCTGGCGGAGTCGCCGACAGGCATGCTCGGTAATGATGACCTTGAGCGGCGACATATTCATCCGGCCGGCCTTTAGCTGCTGCCCAGCGCTTCTTCACCCTGGACAAACAGGGCATAGAGCGCGTCTTGGAAGGCCGCCAAGCACGCATTTTCCGGATTTTCCCGGCGGTAAATAGCCTCCAGTTCCAGCCTCAGCTCCTGGAACTCCCGGCTCGTGCAAATGCGGGCAATCCTGGCCAGGATGTCCTTCAGTTCTTCCTCAGGCAGTTCCCAACTGCCCTGCATGACCATCGCTCCTCGTGGTCGCCTCGGCTAGATTCTATCACAAACCCCGGTAGTTGTAAACAAAGCCGGCGAACTTTTCAGCTCTTCGAGCCGGCGTAAAATGTCCTTCGCCTGCCGGGCATCCCTTTCCAGCTGTACCTTTAGGTCCTCGGTAGAGTTAAACATTTGTTCAGGGCGAAGAAATGCGATAAATTCCACGCGCAGGTGCTTCCCATACAGATTACCGAGAAAATCGAATAAGTGAACCTCCAGCCGCACTTCTTTTGCCCCGAAAGTAGGGACACATCCGATGTTGGCTACTCCGGCATAACAACGTTCCTGATGCCATGTGCGCACCGCATAAACCCCGAAGCGAGGCAGCGCCAGGCCCTGCCCAAGTTCAATATTTGCAGTGGGAAAGCCGAGGCTGCGCCCGCGCCGCGCCCCAGGCACCACGCGGCCGACTACGGCCGGAAATCTACCCAAGAAGGAAGCAGCTTTTTCCAGTTCTCCCTGAGCCAGAAGCTCCCTTATCCTGCTGCTCGAGACGGGCTCACCGTTCACACAAACCGGAGGTATTCGGTTCACCGCAAAGCCGAATTCTCGGCCCCAGGCCGCCAGGGCTTCCGGCGTCCCTTGTCCTTCGCGGCCGAAGGTGTAATTATAGCCTACGGTCACATGCCTGGCGCTGAGCGTCTCCACCAACACATTCCGGACGAAATCCTTCGCCTCAAGCGCCGCCAGATACGGTGTGAAATTTAGAACCAGCAGAGTATCCGCACCCAGTTCCTTGATAAGCCGCGCTTTTTCCTGAAAAGGCGTCAGGATTAAAGGTGCAGCCGCCGGCCGTAAAACGGCCAGAGGATGAGGTTCAAAGGTGACAACAAGGCTTCTTAAGCCGTGCTCCTTGGCGGCCTGCACGGCAGTGGCGATAATTTTTTGGTGGCCCCGGTGTACTCCATCAAAAAAGCCTAAAGCTACGCTGCTCGCAACTTTGCCTTCCGTCCAATTTTCCAATCCCCGCACAACGTCCACTTTGCCTCTACACTCCCTCAAGAGAACACTACGTCGGGCTGCAATATCCAATCGTTGCCCCGTCGTGAGAGGTGTCCCACGCCGAGGAAGGCCAGGGAGTCGTCGCGCACTAACACATACTGTGGGTCCGGAGCCGGTTCCATGCCTCCCGCAACCTCGACCGTATTTCCGTGGCGGAAAAGCCTGCTTCCTTTGCGGTCCAGCACCAGCGCCGGAAGGTGCCCCACCCCTGCTTCCGGCGGGGACAACCATTTCTGGCTATCGCCAAAACGAACAGCTTCCTCCAGCTCCTCAAGGGTAAGGCTGGACCCGATTTCAAAGGGTCCGCTGGCCGTGCGCAAAAGAAAAGAAAGGTACGCTTCCGTGCCCAACGCCCGTCCGATGTCGGCCGCCAGGGTCCGAATATACGTTCCGGGAGAACATTCGCACTCAATAAGCGCACGCGGGTGTTCCGGATGCGGATTAAAGCCTAAAATCTTCAGCCGCGCGATATGTACCCGCCGGGGTGGCCGCTCCACGTTTAGACCCGCACGGGCGAGTTCGTACAGGCGCCGTCCCCGGAAATGGACGGCCGACACCATTGGCGGAACCTGCTCAATATCACCCAGGAACTTAGGAAGCACCCGTTCTAGGTCCGCTTGGCTTACACGGCATGGGGCCCGGCGCACCACCTCGCCTTCCCCATCTAAGGTCGTAGTGCCCACCCCGAACGTAATTTCGCCCCGGTACGTCTTTACTCCGGGAAGAAACCCTACCAGGCGCGTAGCCCGGCCCAGGGCCACCACCAGCACCCCTGCCGCAGGCGGGTCTAACGTGCCGGCGTGCCCAACGCGACGAACTCCAAGAAGCCGCCTTACCCAAGCCACCACATCGTGTGACGTCATGCCGGGAGGTTTCAAGACATTGATAAACCCTTCACTCACCGGCCAACTCCTCCTCCAGTACCTGCTCGGCAGCCTTAATCATTATCTCCTCTGCCTTTTCCAAAGGGCCGGCCAAGGTACAGCCTGCGGCGCGGGCATGGCCGCCACCGCCAAAGCGAAGAGCCAACCGGCTTACATCCACGTGCCGTGAGCGCAGGCCGACGCGCACGGTTCCTTCTTCCGTTTCCTTGAAAAGAAGGGCCACTTCTACTCCGGCAATCATACGCGGGTAGTTGATGAGACCGCTTGTGTCATCCGTTCCGCAGTCCCTAAGCACCGAACGCGGCAGGCTTATCCAGGCCAGCCGTCCGGCACAGCCTAGTTTCAGCCGGCTGAGGGCCTCTTTTATGAGAAGCACCTGGGCCAGTGGTTTTGTGTCGTAAACGAAATCGGCGATCTCCCAGGGCTTAACCCCTACCTTAAGCAGGCGTTCCGCAGCCCGGTGAACCTGAGGACTGGTGTTCTCATAGCGAAAGCCACCGGTATCGGTGTGCAGGCCTGTGTACAGGCAGATAGCTACCGGCAAAGACAAAGGCAGCTCCAGGTAATCCAAAAGCAAAAGCACCAATTCAGCTGTAGCCGCCGCCTGGGGATCAACCAGGTTGTAACGGCCAAAACCTCCATTAGTGGGATGGTGATCAATATTTAGGATTAGCGGGTGACCGGCCACCTTTTCCCGCAGCGCCCCCACGCGATCAAGGTCGCCGCAATCGAGCACAATAACCACCGTGGCATCGCCCAGTTCGCCGATGGTTCGCTCAACTTCATCTACCCCAGGCAGAAAGGCGTAGCTGGGCGGAATACCGTCCGGGCTCACCATGCTAACCCGGCGCCCGGCAGCCTTCAGCGCTAACCCCAAACCCAAGAGAGAGCCGATAGCGTCCCCGTCCGGGTCAACATGGCATAGGAGCACCAGCTCACTCGCCTTCAGGACGATCCCGGCGATCGTCCGTGCTTCTTCCCCTTTCACTCTGGCCGGCTCCTTCCTCTTTTTGAATACGAGTGATAAGGTTGGTCAATTCCACCCCACGGGCAATCGATTCGTCAAGGCGAAAAGCTATCTCAGGGGTATAGCGCAGGCGAATGCGCCGACCTAGTTCCGAACGCACAAACCCGGAAGCCCGCTCTAGCCCCTCGAGCGTGGCCTTTTTCTCTTCCTCACTACCAAACACGCTCACGTAAAAAGTGACGTGACGCAGGTCGCCGGAAACATCAACCCTCGTTATCGAAACAAAGCCAATGCGCGGATCCTTCAGCTCGCGCTGAATAAGATCGCTCATTTCCTTGCGAAAAGCTTCCTGTAGCTTTGCTTCACGCAGCCTTCCCACTCCGTCCACCTCCATCTACGGTACGTTGCCTCAGGCAACCGGGACTTCCTCAATCCGGAAGGCTTCGAGAACGTCGCCTTCTTTAACGTCCTGAAAATTGGCGAGCGTAATACCGCACTCGTAACCGGCAGCCACTTCCCGTACATCGTCCTTAAAGCGGCGCAGGGATGCGACCTTACCTTCATATACCACCACGCCGTCGCGAACCAGGCGCACCGAAGCATCGCGCGTGAACCTGCCTTCCTGAACGTAGCACCCCGCCACGGTGCCGACCTTGGGAACGTGAAAGATGGCCCGCACCTCGGCCCGCCCGAGCGAAACTTCCCGCAGTTTCGGAGCGAGAAGCCCCTGCATGGCAGCCTTGACATCATCGATGGCGTCGTAAATAACCCGGTAGAGCCGTACATCGACTTTTTCTTCTTCTGCCGCCTGAGCCGCCTTGCCTTCCGGACGCACATTGAAACCGATGATGATGGCGTTCGACGCAGCTGCCAGCATGACGTCGGTCTCGGTAATGGCCCCCACGCCCCCGTGGATGACCTTAACCTTGACTTCGGGGTTAGAAAGTTTTTCGAGGGCCTGGCTAACCGCTTCTACAGAACCCTGCACGTCGGCCTTAACCACCAGGTTGAGTTCTTTGACCTTCCCCTCCTGGATACGCTGGTACAGTTCATCGAGGGTTAAACGTGGAGTGAGTTTAAGCTCTTTTTCCCGCAGGCGCTCTTTAGCTTGCTCGGCCAAAGCCCGGGCCGTCTTTTCATCACGTACGACCTTCAAGATGTCGCCGGCCTGCGGTACCTCAGAAAACCCGAGTACAGATACCGGTTCCGAAGGGCCGGCAGAACTGACACGCTGCCCTTTGTCGTTGATCATAGCCCGGACACGGCCGGCCGCCGTTCCGGCTACTACCGCATCGCCTACGCGGAGCGTACCTTTCTGCACCAGGACGGTGGCCACCGGCCCGCGCCCCCGGTCGAGCTGGGCTTCGATGATGGTACCTACAGCGGGACGGTTGGGGTTGGCCTTAAGCTCCTGCATATCGGCTACGAGGAGGATCATCTCCAGCAACTCGTGTATACCCTCCTTGCGCACGGCCGATACGGGAAGGCAAATGGTGTCGCCGCCCCACTCTTCGGCCACCAGGCCGTATTCAGTCAACTGTTGTTTCACCAAGTCGGGCCGTGCGCCCGGCTTGTCGATCTTATTAATGGCCACAATAATGGGTACACCGGCCGCTTTAGCGTGGTTGATGGCCTCTACCGTTTGCGGCATCACACCGTCATCGGCCGCCACCACAAGAACGGCAATATCGGTAACCTGGGCACCCCGGGCACGCATAGCCGTAAACGCTTCGTGCCCGGGCGTATCCAAGAATACGATTTTACGCCCGTTGTGTTCCACCACCGAGGCGCCGATATGCTGGGTAATGCCGCCCGCCTCTTGCGCCGTTACACGGGTGTTGCGAATGGCATCCAAGAGTGAAGTTTTACCGTGGTCCACATGCCCCATGACGGTAACCACGGGCGGACGTTCGCGCAGGTCTTCTGGCCTGTCCTCCTCCTCGATCGAGGGCGCTTCCGGTTCGGGCTCCGGCGCACGCTTCACTGTAAAACCCATGTTGGCTGCCACCTGAGCGGCGACATCAAATTCGATGGTTTGGTTCAGACCGGCCATTATCCCCCGGGCAAAAAGCAGTTTAACCACTTGGCTGCCCGGCCGGCCCAAGCGCGAAGCCAGTTCCTGTACCGTCAAGCTTTCTGGAAGCTCTATCTCTTTGGTCTCGCTTGCTTCAGGTTCTTTTTCCGGGGCCCGCTCCTTAGATCTACCGGCCCGCGGAGGGCGCTCCGCACGCCCTTCCTTTCCTTTTCCCTTAGGGCGCGGTCTTTTTTCTGGGCGACGGCGTTCTTCTTCCTCCTCAATTTCCAGCTCCGTAACCGCCTCCGGCAGGTCGGAAATCTCGCTTACGCCCAGGCTTTCCCGCACCTGCTCAACCAAGTCATCTTCCAAAGTGCTCATATGGTTCTTTACCTTAACTCCGAACTCCGGCAGGAGTTCCATCAGATCTTTGCTGCTTACCTTAAGCTCTTTGGCCAGCTCATAAACGCGCAACTTAGCCATCTATGCTCACCCCCGTGTATTCTCATCCCCGGCTCCCGATACAATTGACTTAAGCTTACGAACCAGCTGGTCGTCGGTTATTGCGGCTACGGCCACCTGGTCACGCCCCAACCAGCGGCCCAATTCCGCTTTTGAAGCTACCCGGCAGGTCGAAACCCCGGCCTTTTTGCCCAGTTCCCGAAACGTCTTTTGCGTGCGCTCGCTGCCGTCCGTGGCAAGAATGATAAGCCGTGCCCGGCCTTGGGCCAACGCTTTGCGGCAGCCCTGATCCCCCACCACCAGCCGACCAGCCCGGCGGGCCAGGCCCAGGATGCCTCCCACGCGTTCTAAATCTCGATCAACCGGTCTTCCAGTTCCCGTATAATCTCCGGTGTAAGTTCCATCTCCAACGCCTTTTCCAGGCGCCGACCCTGAATGGCCTTGTCCAAACAAGCCCTTACCGGACAGATGTAGGCCCCCCGTCCAGGCTTTTTGCCGGTCCGATCCACTTCCAGCTTGTTCTCCGGGGTACGCACCACCCGGAGCAATTCCTTCTTGGGGCGCATTTCTTGACAGCCTACGCAGAGGCGCATGGGAACGCGGCGCTGTTTCACGGCGTATCACTCTCCTTCACCTCATCCGCTCCCTGCGGCTCGCTCTTGATGTCGATCTTCCAACCCGTGAGCTTAGCAGCCAGGCGGGCGTTTTGCCCCTCTTTCCCAATAGCCAGGGAAAGCTGGTTTTCCGGCACACGAACCCGCGCCACTCGCCCTTCCTCTTCCAACGTAACGCTGAGGACCCGGGCCGGGCTGAGGGCGCTGGCGATGAACTCTTCCGGCACGCTGCTCCACTTAATGATATCGATTTTCTCCCCGCGCAATTCATTAACCACCGCCTGCACGCGCATACCTTTGGGGCCGACGCAGGCCCCGACAGGGTCTACGTTGGGGTCCCGCGCCCAAACGGCCATCTTGGACCGGGAACCGGCTTCGCGGGCAATAGCTTTTATTTCTACTGTACCGTCATGGATTTCCGGTACCTCAAGTTCAAAAAGCCGCTTGAGGAAGCCGGGATGGGTTCGCGAAACGAGGATTTGTGGTCCTTTCGTCGTCCGGTTTACCTCCAGAACGTAAGCCTTAAGCCTTTCACCGGGACGATATACGTCGTTGGGCATCTGCTCGCTGGCGGCCAGGATGGCTTCCGCCCGTCCCAGGTCGAGAAGGACGTTTTTCTGCTCGAATTTCTGAATAATGCCGGTTATGATGTCCCCCTCGCGATCGGCAAATTCTTCATAAATGATACCCCGTTCGGCCTCCCTAATCCGTTGCACGACCACCTGCTTGGCATTTTGGGCAGCAATGCGGCCGAACTCGCGCGGGGTCACTTCGAATTCCAGTATGTCTTCAATTTCATACCTTGGATCGATTTCTTTAGCCTCTTCTAAGGACACTTCAAGCCGCGGGTCCTCTACCTTGTCCACCACAACTTTTCGGGCGAATACCTTGACCTCGCCTGTATTACGGTCAATCTGCACCCGCACGTTCTGGGCCGAAGAAAAGTTTTTCTTGTACGCCGACACGAGCGCTGCTTCCAGGGCTTCGAGCAAGACTTCTTTTTTTATTCCCCGTTCCTTTTCCAGTTGATCTAGTGCTTCCAAAAACTCCTGATTCACTTTATTCCCTCCCAGCTAATCTCCGCCACGAGCTTCGCCTGGGCAATCTCCTCTTTAGGAATCGAGACTTCGCCTTCTGCTCCCAAGTCTAGCTTGACTTTCCCTTCGCTCAGGCCTAAGAGCACACCTGTAAAGCGCCGGCGCCCGGCCAGCGGAGCATAAGTACGTATCGTAACACGCCGGCCGCGGAAGCGTTCGTAATCCTGATCACGCTTTAGAGGGCGGTCCAGGCCCGGTGAAGACACCTCTAGATAATAGGACTGGGGAATTGGGTCCTCGGCGTCAAGAACGGGGCTTAAAAGCTCGCTTAAGCGCTCGCAGTCGTCTATCCCCACTCCCCCCGGCTTGTCGATAAAGACCCGGAGAAACCAACGCCCACCTTCCCGGGTAAAAGTGACGTCTACCACTTCTAAACCTTCCTTTCGGGCCAGGGGTTCTACCAGGGCGCTGACCCTCTCCACAATGTTGTTCATCCCATTCCCTCCTTGTGGCGCCCGGCACCGGGCAGCCGCCACTATTTTTTCCTCGGCAAAGAGAACTTACCCCGCCACACCGCCAGTAACAGTAAAGAGTGGGTGAGCACCCACTCTTAGCACCAAAGCGGCTTCCACTCGCAAACCACTGCGACCGAGAACAGTATAACACGCCGGGGAAGAGGTTGGCAAGCTTCGGCTTTCAAAGGTTAGGGCAAGACCTGAAACAGGTCCAACTGTTCGTTAACCGGGAGGTTGTCCAGGCAATGAACCTCAGCAAGAAGAGCGATCTGGCTGCGCGACAGGCGCGCTCTAATTCTAAGGTCCTCCTGTGAGGCGAATGGCCGTTCATTACGGGCGGCCACGATATTCTCCGCCGCCGACCGGCCCAAACCGGGCACGCTGATAAAAGGCGGAAGGAGCCCCTCTGGGGTTATGAGAAAGCGCGTTGCATCGGAACGGGCCAGATCTAAAGGGAGAAAACGCAGCCCCCGGGCAAACATCTCCAGGGCCACCTCCAGCACGGTAAGGAGCCCTTTCTCCTTCGCCGAAGCCTCGCTGCCTCTCGCCTCCAGCTCCGAAATCTTAGCGGCCACAGCTGCCGGTCCTTTCAGCGCAAGATTCAGGTCGAAATCATCGGCCCGGACGGAGAAGTAGGTGGCGTAAAAGGCGGCCGGGTAATGAACTTTGAAATAGGCAATGCGAAAAGCCATCATTACATAGGCCGCGGCGTGGGCCTTGGGAAACATGTACTTGATCTTGCGGCAGGATTCGATGTACCACTCGGGAACTCCGTGCCGGGCCATGGCCTCTTCCATCTCCGGCTTCAAGCCTTTACCCTTACGCACGTTTTCCATGATTTTAAATGCGAGCGACGGTTCCAAGCCTTTGGCGATGAGGTAAAGCATGATGTCGTCACGGGTGCAGATGACTTCGGACAAGGTGGCCCGGCCGGAGCGGATAAGATCCTGGGCGTTACCCAACCAGACATCCGTACCGTGGGACAAACCGGAAATGCGCACCAGCTCGCTGAAACTCTTCGGGCGCGTCTCCACGAGCATCTGCCGAACGAAACGCGTACCGAACTCGGGAAGGCCCAAAGTCCCTACCTCTGAGCGGATGTCTTCCGCCTTAACTCCGAGGGGCTCTATCCCCGAAAAGAGGGCCAGGGTTTCCGGGTCGTCAAAAGGAACAGAGCGCGGATTCACCCCGGTAAGTTCCTGCAACATCTTCAACACTGTCGGGTCGTCGTGCCCCAGGAGATCCAGCTTCAGGAGCCGGCTGCTAATTGAATGATAATCGAAATGGGTGGTCACAACTGCGCTGTCTTTGGCATCGGCCGGATATTGGACCGGCGTAAAATCCAGTATATCGCAGTAGTCGGGAACGATCATTAGCCCACCCGGATGCTGTCCGGTAGTGCGCCGCACGCCGGTTAAACCCGCCACCAACCGTTCCATCTGGGCCCGCCGCCATTTAAGCCCGCGTTCGTCGGCATAGGCTTTAACAAAGCCGTAGGCCGTGCGCTCGGCGATGGTGGAAATCGTCCCCGCCCGGAAGACGTGATCGCGGCCAAACAATTCTTCCGTGTAACGATGAATTCGGCTCTGGTACTCTCCGGAAAAGTTCAGGTCAATGTCCGGCACTTTATCGCCGTTAAAGCCCAGGAAAGTCTCAAAGGGGATGTCCTGGCCGTCTTTCACCATGAGTTCACCGCAGCGCGGGCAGTTCTTATCCGGCAGGTCGAATCCAGAACCGTAACTTCCATCCTCGATAAACTCGCTGTGACGGCAGTACGGACAGCGGTAGTGGGGAGGCAACGGATTGACCTCGGTAATGTCGCACAGCGTTGCCACAAAGGACGAACCTACCGACCCGCGCGAGCCGACCAGGTACCCGTCTTCCAATGATTTCTTGACCAGGCGGTGAGCAATGAGATAGATTACGGCGAAGCCGTTGGCTATGATGGCCTGTAGCTCTCTATCCAGACGCCGGGCCACCAAAGGCGGCAGCGGGTCGCCGTACAGCTCAACGGCACGCCTCCGGGCCATGGTCTCAATCTCTTCTTCGGCCCCTTGGATGCGCGGAGCAGACAAGTCAGACGGCACCGGCTGCACCTCTTCCACCAGAGACGCCACATGCTGCGGCGCCCGGATCACCACCTCGCGGGCCGTATCTTCCCCTAAATAACTGAACTCGGCGAGCATTTCACGGGTAGTTTTAAGGTAAAGAGGCGGCTGAAAGTCGGCATCATCGTACTTCTGCCCGGCAAGGAGTATGCTACGAAGTATCGCGTCGCCGGGACGAAGGAAATGCACATCCCCGGTAGCCACTACCGGTTTTCCAAGCTCCCGGCCTAAAGCCACAATGCGCCGGTTTAACTCCAAAAGCTCATCTTCGCTGAGCTTCCCCTCGCGCACGAGAAAGGCATTATTGCCCCGGGGTTGGATCTCCAGGTAATCGTAAAAAGCCGCCCGCCGGCGCACCTCTTCCTCAGGCTTGTGTTCGGCGAGGGCTCGGAAGACTTCGCCTGCCTCACAGGCCGAACCGAAAATAAGGCCGTCCCGGTGCTTCTCCAAAAGCTCGCGGGTAAGCCGTGGAACCCGGTGGAAGTAGTCGAGATGGGAAGCGGTCACCAACCGGTACAGGTTTTTCAACCCTGCCTGGTTCCGCACCAAAATGATAATGTGGTATACCCGGGCTTTATCATCCAGAGGAGGAACTCCATCCTCTACCAAGTAACCCTCCATGCCGTAAATGACTTTAATCCCAAATTGGCGCCCCAGCTCATAAGCTTCGGGAAAAGCCTGAACCGACCCGTGGTCGGTAATTGCCACCGCCTGGTGCCCCCACCGGGCCAGCGTGGCAAAAAGATCGCCCAGCCGGGTGGTCGCATCGAGGGCGCTCATCTGGGTGTGGAGATGAAGTTCCACCCGTTTTTCCTCTTCCGGATCAGTATCTTCCTGCGGCGGTATTGTTTGAATAGCCTCTGCCCAGATAATTTCCTCTCCGGCAAAACGATCAAAAGTAAGTTCACCCTTTACCCTAAGCCGGCACCCCGGCTCTACGCATGCCGCCGCTTCCTGTTCGTTTTTCTTCTTAAGAAGGACTTTGACCGAGATGGCGTCCCCTTCGTCTGCCAAATCGAACTGAAGAAGAATCTTACCTTTTTTGGTCTTCTGCACCTCGACGCGGGTAACCCATCCTTCTATCACCGCCGTACTGCCGAGCTCCCTGAGGCTGGATATAGGCTGGGCGGCCTCTTTTATCGGCTCACCAGCGATGATCTCTGGGGTCGAGGAAGAAGCGGCGGTGGATTCTTCCTTGCGGGAAGCTTCCCGGATTTCCTCTAAATATTGCTGTATTTCCTCTTCCCGTGCCTTGAGTTCGGCTTCTTCTTCAATTTCCTCCTCAGCACTCGCCAGCACTTCTATTTGGAAAAGCCTCCCCGTCCGCGCGGCAATAAGATCGCGCAGGTAGGTAGCACCGTCGCGCGCCAAAAATAGATGGACGGCAAACTTGTTCCCCAAATTCAAAACGAAAACGTCGCCGCCTATCTCCCAACGCGCGTTTGGAAGCCAGCCGCGCAGGAACGGGAAAGCGCGACCGAGCTCTTCAGAAATCTCGGGCCACACATCTTCAAGTTGGGGCTTAGAAGAGAAAACCGTGTATTCCACCCGTACCAGGGGTTGGCTTTCCGTAGAGACCGAAAGCGCCCGGGCCAGCCCGTCTAACGCGGCAGCCGGAAGATGGCAAGGCCCGCTCAGATAAAGGGTCCATTCCCTTCCGTCCGGAGTAACCTCCACTTTCTCCAAACAAGTGGAGCGTAAGTCTTCTTTTACCTCCGGTGGCAGGTCGAAGCCGGCCACCAAACGCTGCCAAGTGTACCCGGTATGTTCACTCATCGACCATCACCGCGTGTACTCCTTCGACCTGGGATAGTTCAGTTACCGCCGCTTCCACGCTGGTACCCGGCGGAAACCGGACGGTGAGCGCCACATTAAGGCGCCCCCGCACTGCCGCCTCCTCCATTTGTATACCTTTAATGCTGATTCCCAGTCGCCCGAGCACTTGGCCAATGCGTCCTAGCTGCCCAGGGCGGTCCTCAATATCCAGTTCTAATACCCTCCGTTCGCGTTTGCCGCCCACCCAGCGCTCAAGGCGCCCCAGAGGGACCAAGGCGATTATTACCAAAGCTGCCGCCATTCCGGCTCCCAGAAAGAAGCCGGCCCCACAGGCGAGCCCAATGGCTCCTACAACCCACAGGCTGGCGGCAGTGGTAAGGCCGCGGACCGTCGGACCCTCGCGCAAGATGGTTCCCGCGCCGAGAAAGCCGATCCCGCTTACTACCTGCGCCGCCAGACGCGCCGGATCGGCACCGGCGATGGACTCCGAAAGTACCATCACCAAAGCCGCTCCCACGCTTACCAGAGTATGGGTGCGAAAGCCGGCCGGCCGCTGGGCACTCTCGCGTTCCAAGCCCACAATAGCGCCCAAGATAAAAGCGGCACCCAGCCGAAGTAGCAACTGGCTTTCGCTGATAAACAGCGACACCTCTATCCCCTGCCCCGCAAAAGCCTAAGGCTAAGCAGTATCTCCCAGTACATCTTGAGCCGGGCCATAAACCCCTTAGCCAGCCCTAGTTTTTCCTCTTTCATAACATGGGTCACATCGTGCCAGGGTACGCGCCGCACGGTAATACCATGTTCGTGCACGTACTGAGTGAGGGCGACCTCCACTCCAAAGCGGCTGACGCTCAAAGCCGGTATGCGCTCGAGAAGGCGGCGTGTAATGGCTCGCTGCCCGGAGAGGAAGGGAGCAATTTTCTGCGCCAGATCGGTAGCCAAACGCCCCCCGGAGAAAACGGCCATAGCCATTTCCGTTTCCCCCTTGAGCACTGGTTGGAGCAGGTCGCGCACGTGGTGTGGCTCAAGCCCCAGAAGGTCGGCGTCCAAGAAGAGAAGCATGTCGGCTGTCGTAGCCTGTACCCCGGCGAGGAGGGCGGCACCTTTACCCCTGTTGGTGCTGAGCTCCACCACTTTCACCTTGCTTCCGGCGTTAGCCGCAACTTTAGCCGTGTCGTCGGTGGAGCCGTCACTTACCACGACGATTTCGTCCACTTCTTCCACCTTTTCCACGGTGGCTATCACGTTGCCGATGCGTGCGGCCTCGTTGTAGGCGGGTATAATGGCGGCTACTTTCATTTTCTTTACCCCAATACTCCAATGTCCGCGCCGGTATTTTCGTCTTCCAACTTGGGGTAACCGGCTTGGATTTCAGCTTTTACCTTCGCCACTACCTCTGAGCGCTCAAGCAGCATTACCGAGCCGTCGGCCCGGCGGCGAAGCTCCACCTTCCCCTCCTTCAAGGCACGGGGCCCTACGGTGATGCGGAGTGGGAAGCCCATAAGGTCCGCGTCCTTAAATTTCACTCCGGCACGCTCGTCACGATCGTCGATGATTGTTTCCACCCCTGCCGCCGTAAGCTCCCGGTAGAGGGATTCGGCCAACTCTTGCTGTTCCGGGACGGCATAGTTTACCGGGACAATGATAACGTGGTAGGGCGCTATGGGGAAGGGCCAAATTATACCGTCCGCATCATGGTTCTGCTCCACCGCAGCCGCCATGGTGCGCGGAATCCCAATACCGTAGGAACCCATGATAATGTAATGTTCCTGGCCGTCTTCACCCAGGTAGGTCGCCCCCAGGGCCTCGCTGTACTTGGTGCCGAGTTTGAAGATATGCCCTACTTCTATGCCGCGGGTAAGCTGAAGCGGCGCCCCGCAGCGCGGGCAGGGATCTCCAGCAGCCGCGTTGCGCAGATCGAGAACCTCCCCAGCCTGATAGTCGCGCCCGTAATTGACGTTTATTAGGTGAACGTCGGCTTTGTTGCCGCCCACAACGGCATTGACCACTCGGGGCACCTCGAGGTCGGCCAGAATACGCACATTCTTAAGGCCCACCGGACCGGCAAATCCCACCGGTGCTCCGGTAACCTCTTGCACAAGAGATGCATCGGCGAGCTCGACGAAGAGGGCGCCTACGGCATTCTTCAGTTTTGTCTCGTTAACATCGCGGTCACCCCGCACCAAAACGGCTACCGGCTCTTCCCGGTCCCGGTAAATAGCGCGGTAAATTAAAGTCTTTACCAGGCGCTCTGCTGTGACGCCCAGATATGCGGTTACCTCTTCTACACTGTGCCGCCCGGGGGTAGGAACCTCCTGCATTTCTTTTGCCGGTTCCGTCAGGTCCGGCACTACTTCCCCCGTCACCGCTCGTTCCAGGTTGGCCGCATAATCGCAGGCTTCGCAGTAGACAATAACCCCCTCGCCAGTATCGGCCAGTACCATAAACTCGTGCGAATCCTTGCCGCCGATGGCCCCAGTGTCCGCCTCTACCACCTTAAACCTGAGTCCCAGCCGGCGGAAAATGCGTTCATAAGCCCGGTACATGGCCTGATAGCTCTCTTCTAAGCCGGCCTGGTCACGATCGAAACTATAAAGGTCCTTCATGATGAACTCCCGGCAGCGGATAAGTCCGAGGCGCGGACGAATTTCATCGCGCGCCTTGGTTTGAATCTGGTAGAGCCGTTTGGGTAGGTCGCGGTAGGAGCTGATCTCCCGGCGCACCAGGTCGGTGATAATCTCTTCGTGGGTAGGGCCCAGGCAAAAATCCCGCTCATGCCGGTCCTTCAGCCGGAAGAGCTCTTTGCCGTACACATCCCAACGCCCGGACTCCTGCCAAATCTCTGCCGGTTGGAGCGCCGGCAGGAAAACTTCCTGACCTCCGGCACGGTCCATTTCCTCGCGCACGATCTGCTCTATTTTTCTTAGCACGCGCCAGCCTAAAGGCAGGTAAGAATAAATTCCCGCTGCGGTTTTTCTGATGTAACCGGCCCTGAGGAGATACTGGTGGCTGATCACCTCAGCCTCAGCCGGAACCTCGCGCAGGGTAGGCGCAAATAATCTCGACATCCGCACGTCTGGCATCCTCCTCACTTTAGCGAAAGTTACTCTTTACCGGGGACCGGAGGCATTCCCGCCCCGTCGTTTTCCGCAGGGAAGGCTTCAGGGTAAGCTTTTTTGATTTCGCCCAGAAGCGCAGAAACCAGTTCAGCTTCGGGCACCTTCTTGGCAATTTGGCCGTGGCGAAAGATTAGCCCCGCACCGCGCCCGCCGGCAATACCGAAGTCCGCGTCGGCGGCTTCGCCCGGGCCGTTGACGGCGCACCCCATTACCGCGATCTTCAGCGGTACCTCAAGTCCGGCTAGGGATTTTTCCACCTCTTGGGCCAGACGGATAAGGTCTACCTGACAGCGGCCACACGTGGGGCAGGAGATAAGTACCGGTCCGCGCTGGCGCAAGTTAAGCGCCTTAAGGATCTCATAACCTACGCGTACCTCCTCCACCGGATCGCCGGTTAAGGAAACGCGAATGGTATCCCCGATGCCTTGGGCCAGAAGTGCCCCTATTCCAACCGCAGAGCGGATGGTCCCGCGCCAGGGTGTACCGGCTTCCGTAATCCCAAGATGTAATGGGTAATCACAGCGGGCTGCCGCCAACTCATAAGCCCGGATGGTAAGAGGCACGTCGGAGGCTTTAAGGGAAAGAACAATGGCCGAGTGACCTTCTTCCTCAAGAAGGGCTGCCTGCCTTAAGGCGCTCTCCACCATGCCCTCCGGAGTCACCCCGCCTTCCCGCTCCCGGATGCTCTTTTCCAGCGAACCGGCATTGACGCCAATGCGGATCGGTATGCCGCGTTCTTTGGCCGCTTTGGCCACCGCTCGTACCCGCTCCGGTCCACCAATATTGCCCGGGTTAAGGCGCAGCCCGGCTACCCCCGCCTCGATGGCGGCTAAAGCCAGGCGATAATCAAAATGAATGTCGGCAACCAGCGGCAGGGGCGCACGGCGGCAAAGCTCTTTAAGGGCACCTGCAGCCTCTTCATCCGGTACCGCCAGCCGGACAATTTCACAACCGGCTTCTTTCAGAGCTTCGATTTGACGCAGGGTAGCTTTGATGTCGCGCGTATCGGTGTTGGTCATTGATTGGACGCTGACCGGAGCCAGGCCACCGACCGTAACCGATCCCACCTGCACCGGCCGGCTGTAGCGTCGCTTTTTCAGCACAATTACACCCCCAGGCGCATGAGATCCTGGTATGTGGCCAGCGCCAAGATGGCAAGAAGTAAAATCACCCCGATGAGCTTAAGAAAACCCTCTCGCTCCGGTCCAAGTGGTTCGCCTCGCAGACCTTCCCAGCCGATCACAACCAGTTGTCCACCGTCAAGGAGGGGGATGGGAAAAAGGTTAAAAAGGCCCAGGTTAATGCTGAGAAGGGCGGCCAGCGAGAGTAAGTTGAGGAAACCGGTACGGGCCACTTCGCCCACCGCCTGTACAATCCCTAAAGGGCCGGCTACATCCGCCGGAGCGCGCTGCATGATCATCTGCCCCAAGCGCACCAAGATGAAAGCAGTTGTGCCGAGCGTCTGACGCGCTCCCCAATAGAGGGAAATAAACGGGTTATAGCGCCGCATTACCCTTTGGATACCGATTACGCCGCGCCCGCCGCCATCCGCGGCGCGGGGAACTAAGGAGAAGGTGAGCATCTCTTCCCCTCTAAGCACACGGACCTCCGTCTCCTTCCCGGCACGCTGCGATATCAGAGCTACTACCTCATCCCACTTTTCTACGGTCCGGCCGTCGATGCCTATGATTACATCCCCCGCTTTGAGTCCGGCCCGAGCAGCCGGTTCCCCTGGGACGACTCCTCCGATTTTAGCCTCCTTGGCAGGTACCCCAACGACGAAAAAGATAACCGCAAACAATAGGACGGCCAAGAGGAAATTCATGAGCGGACCGGCACCGATCACCAGCAACCGGTTCTTCACAGGCTGGGAACGGAAGGAACGCTCTGACGGGACTGCCTCTTCTTCTTCGCCGAGCATCCTTACAAACCCTCCCAGGGGAAAAAGGCGCAAAGAGTAGCGGGTTTCTCCCCAGCGCCGGCTGAGAAGCTCTGGTCCAAAACCAACGCCGAACTCCTCCACCAAAATCCCCAACCGCTTGGCCATGAGGAAATGCCCAAGTTCGTGAAAAATAGTGAGGAGGCCAAAGACAAAGACGAAGGCCAGGGCCGTAGTCACGCGCCTACCACTCCCTCCCGGATAAGCGCCCGGGCCTTTGAGCGGGCCCAAGCATCAGCCGCCAAGACCGCCTCGAGATCGGGTTCGGGCACCGGTGTGTGTCCGGCCAGCACCTTTTCCACAAGCGCCGGTATGCCTAAAAAGCTCAGACGGCCCTTAAGAAACTCCTCTACCGCCACCTCATTGGCTCCGTTAAGTACCGTAGGGTAGGTCCCTCCCTTCTGCGCCGCCGCTCGAGCAAGGGCCAGGCAGGGGAAACGGTCCGTGTCCGGCGCCTCAAAGGTAAGGGTACGCCCGGTGAGGTCGAGCCTTGGCCACGGAGCCGGCAATCTCTCGGGATAAGTTAGGGCATACTGGATGGGCAGGCGCATGTCCGGAAGCCCTAGTTGGGCCACCACTGCACCATCTACAAACTCCACCAGGGAATGCACTATACTCTCGGGATGGACTAGAACCTCAATCTTTTTAAGTTCCACATCAAAGAGCCAGCGTGCCTCGATTACCTCCAGCCCTTTGTTCATAAGCGTAGCTGAGTCCACGGTGATCTTGGCGCCCATACGCCAGTTGGGATGCTGCAGTGCTTCTTTTGCCGTCACGCGTTGAAGCGCCTTTTTCGGCCACGTACGGAAAGGTCCTCCAGAAGCCGTAAGGAGCAGGCGTTTAATCTCGGCGGGCCGGCCTGCGTGAAGGGACTGGAAAATAGCCGAATGTTCGCTGTCCACTGGCATAATCTTGACTCCCCGGCGCCGGGCCTCCGCCTGCACGAGATGGCCCGCCGTAACCAGGGCTTCTTTGTTGGCGAGAGCCACGTCTTTCCCCCGGCGTACCGCCGCGAGGACCGGTTTGAGGCCGGCAATGCCCACAATAGCCGCCAAGACCAAATCGCCTTCCGCTTCGGTCGCCGCCAACACCCCTTCTTCACCGGCCATTATCGTTACCTTCTCTCCAGAAAGAAGCTCCTTCAGCTCCCGCCAGCGTTCTTTGTCTGCCACCGCCACCAACGCAGGACGAAAGCGGCGTACCTGTTCGGCCAAAAGTTCCACATTACTTCCGGCAACCAGCGCCGTTACGTGAATCTCCTCAGGCAAATGAGCCGCTACTTCCAGCGTCTGGCGTCCGATAGAACCTGTGGAACCCAGAACAATAACTTTCTTCACATTGCCTCACCTACATTTGAACAAAATTTCCAAAGATGCCGGCTTTAAACAGTGCCTTCAAGAATATGAGCGTCAGCGGCCCAATGATAAATCCACTGGCCCCAAAAAGTTTAACCCCCAGGTACAAGGACACCAACACAAGGAGTGGGTGTATCCCCGTTGTTTCCCCGATCACTTTACCCTGCAATACCTGGCGTACAATGTTCATAGCCACATATACGGCGATAAGGCCCAGAGCCAAAGCCTTCTGCCCGGTAACAAACGCTGCAACGATCCAGGGTAGAAAAAGCAACGCGGGGCCCACTACAGGCAGAACATCAAGGAGGCCACTTAAGAGCCCGAGGAATACGGCATAACGAATGCCCAGCAACCAAAACCCTAACATGGCCGTAAAAGTAGTTATGCCTACTAGGAGAAATTGGGCCCACAGCAGGCCGACCAAGTTGTTGAGTACTTCCCGTTCCAACTCCCTAAGCCGCTCCTCACTCCCTGGCGGCAGCAGCTTGAGCGCCAAACGTAGCAGCGCCTCTTTGTCCCGGCTTAAAAAGTAGGCCGCTACACAGCTTAAGATGAACACCACCAAGACCTCAGGAACAGACCTCAAAGTTGAGAGAAGGCCTTTAAGCACAGCTCCGGCGAGATCGTACAGCCGGAGTACGACCTCTTCGGCCATTTTAAGAAACGGTTCCGGCAGGTGCAGGTAAAAGTCCTGGGTCCTTGCAGCCAATTCCTGGAGTGTCTTTATCATGCCGCTGCTGTAAGCGGGAAGCCTGCGGCTTAGATCGGCGACATCAGCCGCCACGCGCAGCGTCAGGTAGAAAGCACCGCCGCCGATTAGCCCCATCGCTCCCAGCAAGGTTATGGCAGCTGCCCAAGCTCGGGGTAGGCGAACTTGTCGTTCAAAAAAGGAAACAGCTGGATCCAGCACAACGGCCAAAAACGCCCCCAACACAAACGGCAGAACTAGCGGCAAAAGGAAACGGAGCCCAAGGTAAAGGGCAAAGAAAAATCCCGCAGCTAGGATTATCAGCTTATTGGTACGGTTCACGCCCACCAACCTCCCTGCTTAATGCCAAAGCCAGAACCGGGAGGCATACATAACTGGAGCTACGAAAAGAAGCGCATCAAAACGGTCCAGGATGCCGCCATGCCCGGGGAGAATGTTGCCGGAATCCTTAACCTGGGCCTGGCGCTTTAGTGCAGACTCCACCAAGTCGCCAACCTCTGCAGCCAAGCCCACAACTGTTCCTATAGCCATAGCCTGCCAGATGCCCAACCCGAACCAACTATGTACGAAAAACATGACCAGGACACACCCAAACCAGCCGGCCACAGCCCCCTCCCACGTTTTTTTAGGGCTCAGTCTCGCGGCCAGCCGGTGCCTACCCCAACGCGTACCGACGAGGAAAGCAACGCTGTCGGAAACCCAGGTCAGTATAAATGTCAAAAGGGTATACTCTCTCCCTCCTGGAAGCCCATGTAGCCTCAACAGGTAACTAAAAAGGAAGGGAATGTAGAGTACCCCTAAGAGAGCAGAACCTGCTTGTTCAAAAGTGAAGCGGGGAAACGCCCCTAATATCGTAACGAGAAGACTCAAAAGTAAGAATGCCGCCATACCGCCCAAATAGTCCGGTTGCCGCCAAAGCGCCCAAAGGAGTAGAGCTCCCGCCGTGTAACCCCAGATTCTAAGCTCCTGGGGAATATGCGCAAGGCAATAGTACTCTCTCAACCCCAAGAGAGAAAGGGTTAGAATCAGGAAGAAGAATGGCACTCCACCGGCTTGAATAAAAATGATGATTGCGGGAACCCCCAGGACAGCCGTTAGAATGCGAGCCTGCACCGTTTCTCACCCTCTATTATGGACGCCGCCAAAACGGCGTTCCCGCTTCCGGTACGCTGCCACCGCCTGAGCCAGGTGGTCTTGGGTAAAATCTGGCCATAAAACGTCGGTAAAGTACAGCTCTGTATAGGCAAGTTGCCAAAGTAAGAAGTTACTCAGGCGCATTTCGCCGCTGGTACGGATAAGTAGATCCGGATCAGGCATGCCCCGTGTAAAAAGTTCTCCTGCGAAGACCTCAGCGGTAATGTCGTTAGGCTCAAGCTCGCCGCCAGCCGCACGAAAAGCGAGGGCCCTGGCCGCTCTCACAATTTCTGCCCGCCCGCCGTAATTAAGCGCGATGTTTAGCGTAAGCCGGGTACAGCCCTCCGTTTCCGCTTCGCAGCGTTCAATTACCTTTCCCGCCGTCTGCGGCAGGTTCTCCCGTTCCCCCAAAAACCGCACCCTCACTCCGTGGGCCTTAAGATCGTCGGTTTCTTTTTCCACGTACTCCCGGAGTAGAGCAAAAAGGCCCTCCACTTCCAGGCGTGGTCGGCGCCAGTTTTCGGTGGAAAAGGCAAAAAGGGTGAGGTATTTAATGCCTAAGCTGGGTGCAGCCCGAACCACCCTCCGTACGGCCTCCATACCGGCGCGGTGCCCCATGATGCGGGGCAGGCCGCGCGCCTCGGCCCAGCGGCCGTTACCATCCATGATAATAGCTACATGCTCCGGGCCGCGCTCTCCTTGCCGGCCAGCAAGCTCCTGTCGCTCGCCTTGCTTCAAGTCGTTCACTCCCTGCAAGCCAAACGCCCCCTTGCTTAGGGGGCTCCCCGCCACACCGGTCCAGGCTGAGTCCTCACAACCACAAGCTGCACTTTCGTCCCGGTTACCCTTATGCGGGCGACGCGCAGCTCAAGTCCTTCATCTTCCGTCCTTGGGCCTCGCGTCTCCCGCACCTCACCAATTTCAAAACCCGCCTGCGCAAGCTTGTTCTCTGCTTCCTTAAGGGGCAGTGCCAAAATGTCAGGAACGGGCACCGGACTCGGACTCATACGCTCATGATCTCTTTCTCTTTCGCTTCGGCCGCACCATCGATTTCACGGCTGTAAGTATCGGTCAGCTTCTGGATCTGTTCTTGGCGTTTTTTCTCCTCGTCTTCAGAAATGCTGCCCTCTTTGGCCAGGCGCTTTAAATTTTCGTTGGCCTCGCGCCGAATATTGCGGATGGCTACCTTCGCTTCTTCCGCCTTCTTTTTTACGAACTTAGTAAGCTCACGCCGTCTCTCTTCTGTCAGTTGGGGGATGACCAAGCGTATCACTACACCATCTGAAGACGGGGTAAGTCCCAGGTCGGACTTCATAATGGCCTTTTCGATGGCCGACAGCATGTTCCGGTCCCAGGGCTGGATCACTAGAAGGCGCGGTTCAGGCACGGAGATGCTGGCCAGCTGGTTGACGGGCGTCGGGGTACCGTAGTAGTCTACCACCACTTTCTCCAAGAGCGCCGGGGATGCCCTTCCTGCCCGCAGGGAAGCCAGCTCCTTGCGCAGATTTTCCAAGGTTTTCTTCATTTTTCCTTCCGCTTCTTGTTCAATCTGCCCTGCCGCCATTCTGTTCCCCCCCTACATAAGTGCCTATTTCTTCACCCATTACCGCCCGCTTAATATTCCCGGGCGTTGAAAGGCTGAAGACCACCAACGGGATACCATTGTCCATGCAAAGGGAAGCCGCCGTAGAGTCCATTACGCCCAAACCCTGGTTCAGCACGTCAATGAAGCCTAACTCGCGGAATTTCTTGGCTTCCGGGTTTTTCAGCGGGTCGGAATCGTAGACTCCGTCGACCCGCTTTGCCATAAGGATAACCTCCGCTTCGATTTCTGCGGCGCGCAGAGCTGCAGTGGTGTCGGTGGTAAAGTATGGGTTGCCCGTCCCGGCGGCAAAGATCACCACCCGCCCTTTTTCCAGGTGGCGCAGGGCCCGGCGCCGGATGTATGGTTCGGCTACCGCCCGCATCTCGATGGCTGTCTGCACGCGCGTGTCGACCCCTACCTTCTCCAGGGCATCCTGTAGGGCGAGGGCATTGATCACCGTGGCCAGCATGCCCATATAATCGGCCGTGGCCCGGTCAATACCCATTTCGCTTCCCGCTACGCCGCGCCAGATATTACCACCGCCGACGACAATCCCTACTCTTACCCCTAGGTCGTGAACTTCCTTAACCTCCTGCGCAATGCTCCGCACTACTTTGGGGTCGAGCCCAAAACCGCGTTCCCCCGCCAGTGCCTCGCCACTTAGTTTCAAGATGACCTGCTTGTACTTCGGCTGCGGCATCCTATGGTCCTCCCCAGGTGCTAGATGGTGCCAAACTCGGGAGGGCTATTCTAGCGTTTCGCCAAGCTGGAAGCGTACGAAACGGCGGACAACAATATTCTCTCCGATCCGGGCAATCTTTTCCGCCAGTAAATCGCGCACCTTCTTGTCCGGGTCCTTAATGAAGGGCTGTTCGAGCAGGCAGTTCTCACTGTAAAACTTCTCCAGCCGGCCTTCCACAATCCGGTCGACAACCTTTTCCGGCTTGCCTTCGTTGAGGGCCTGGGCGCGCAAGATTTCTTTTTCTTTTTCGAGCACCTCAGCCGGTACATCTTCACGCGTTAAGTACTGCGGATTGGCTGCCGCCACCTGCATGGCTATGTCACGGGCGAGCTCTTGAAACTCTGGGGTACGGGCAACGAAGTCCGTTTCGCAGTTTACTTCCACGAGAACGCCCAGCTTTCCTCCGAGGTGGATGTAAGATTCGATCACGCCTTCGGCCGCCGTCCGCCCTGCCCGCTTGGCTGCAGCGGCAAGGCCTTTTTCCCGCAAATACTCGACGGCTTTTTCCATATCGCCGCCCGTTTCCTCCAGGGCGCGCTTGCAGTCCATCATCCCGGCGCCGGTCTTTTCGCGAAGCGCCTTCACCATTTCAGCCGTAATTGCCACTATTCTTACCTCCCTAACATCATAAAAGGTAAGGGCACGCCAGGGTCATGCCCCTTCTTTACCCCTACCCTGCTATCCTTACTCAGCCTCAGCAGCTACCTGCTCGCCCTGCTTACCTTCCAGGACGGCATCGGCTATCTTGGAGGTCAAGAGTTTTACCGCCCGGATGGCGTCGTCGTTGCCCGGAATGATGTAGTCCACTTCATCCGGATCGCAATTGGTGTCTACAATGGCCACAATCGGAATCCCCAGCTTTCGCGCTTCAGCGACCGCAATGTGCTCTTTGCGCGGGTCTACCACGTAAAGCGCCTGGGGCAAACCGGGCATATTCTTAATTCCACCCAGGTATTTGTTAAGGCGCTCTTTCTCCGCCTTGAGCTGCATAACTTCCTTCTTAGGAAGCACATTGAACACGCCTTCTGCTTCCATTTTTTCCAGCTCTTCCAGACGGGCAATGCGCCGCTTGATAGTCTGGTAGTTGGTAAGCATACCGCCCAACCAGCGCACGTTCACATAATACATTCCGCAGCGCTCGGCTTCTTCTTTAATCGATTCCTGAGCTTGTTTTTTCGTACCTACGAAAAGAATTGAGCCGCCCTGCGCCGCCAGGTCGCGTACAAAGTTGTACGCTTCCTCCACCTTTTTGACGGTTTTCTGCAGGTCGATAATGTAAATGCCGTTGCGTTCTGTGAAGATGTACTCCGCCATCTTGGGGTTCCAACGCCGCGTTTGATGCCCGAAGTGAACCCCTGACTCCAAAAGCTGCTTCATAGTGATGACTGCCATTTTTCAACCTCCCAGTTCTTCCTCCGCTCCTTTCTTTCCCGGCCAGAACCTCACGGCACCACCGGCCAAGTCCAGGAGCGTGTGTAGTTAACCGGCAGTAGTATACCATACATTGCCGGGTATAGCAATATCGCTTAAGCCGTCACTCCATGACTATCCTAACCGGCACCGTGAACGGGCCGAACAAACACAGCCTTAATGTTCTACCGTCTAGGTCCCGGTGCAGGGCCTGGGCAATAACGTCTTCCAAAGGGGCCTTCCCGGCCGGGGAAACAAGTTGGGCCGCCATTCCGCTGAGTACCCGGCCAACTGTTTCATCTACAAGTCCTACTAGGTACGTCTCCAGGCCGCCTAAGGATTCCGGCGGCACCGTAATGCTCACGCCGTAAAACTCCATCTTGGCAGCTCCCAGACGCCGCCGGAGTTCCGGGCGGACCAGATCCGGTACCATGCTTCGTGCCTGGCTCAAAATAGACGGCAGGTTTTCCCTCAGTTCGTTCTGAGCCTGGATGCTGAGCGTTTGAGCGATGGAAGTCCCTGGAACACGCACAGTTACACCGCGCGACAAAACGATAGCCAAAACGACCACAGCTAAGCCAAGTCCCAACCCCAGGCCGAAAAAGACTCCGCGGTAAAAGATCCCTCTGGTTTCACACCCCGGCACGCCAACCACCTCCTGGTATATTATGCCTGCCGGGGCGGGCATTATTACGTTTGGCGCCTTTCGATCTCTGACCTGAGGTTAAGTATTAACTCCACCTCTCCCCGACCCAAGCCGAGGCTTTGGGCAATTGCTGCCACATCTTCTCCGGCGCCTGCCATAGTCAGCACCTTTTTTTCGGCTTCGGTTATGGGTGAAGGCGGGCATTCATCAGGGACTAAATATCGGCCGGAAATGGCGCCACCTCGCTCCGAAGTCGGGGATAACACTTCTTTTCTGACTTCTGCCAGCAGCTTTTCTAAACGTAGCCGCTCTTTGATCACTGCATCGGTAGCCTCGGCTGCAGCCTGGGTGAGTTCGGAAAGAAGGGCTTCTGCACTACTCCTGAACTCTTCCACGTCCTTCCTTCTGGCCTGGCGCCAGGCCAGGAAGCCGCCGGCATAGCCGGCCACAACAGCCAGTATTGCCAGAACGGGCAATGGCATTCGCTCTCGCCTCCTTCTCACCCGTTCTCAGCCCGCTGATGCGGGCAACATTAAGTCCGCACATCCAAGCGGCGCCCTGGCTCGCCCTCAGGACCGGCCGGTGTCTCTTTTTTCTCCGGCGATGGGCGGCGCTTTTCCCGGCGGCCTTCCGAACTTGACTGCCTGTTTTTCTGCAACAGGTTGTCCACCCTTTGCTCCGCCGGCTTCGGTGTTTCGGCTACCGCCCGCCGCCTCTCTTCCAACAGTTGAGTAAATTGGGCGGAAAAACGTTCTTGGGCCTGCCCTTCATCCCCCCTGCGTTGTACGCGGCCCACCTCCTCGAGCCGCGGAACCATTAATTGTAGATCGACACCCCTTACCCCACTCCCCTCACCCTCTTTCTGCTTCTTTCGAAGCACCTAGAATCCGATCTTCCGGGTGCGTTCGGCCAGTTCGAGCTCCTCTTGGTAAAGGCCTAGTTTACCGCGAAGCCGAAGAAGCGCCCGGGTATGTAGCTGGGACACGCGCGATTCAGTTACTTTAAGTACCTGGGCGATTTCCTTAATATTTAGGTCTTCATAGTAATAAAGCGCAACGACGAGCTTTTCCTTTTCGGGGAGCTCGCGGATGGCTGCGGCCAAAAGGCGCTTCTTCTCCTCTTTCTCCAGCGCCAAAACGGGGTCCCCATGCTCTGAGGCAATTCTGTCCCCCAGCGTAATTTCTTCTCCTTCTTCCGGTCCCTTAAGGGTGGCATCGAGTGAAAGATGTACCGCCTGGCTCACCTCGCGTTCCAGGGTCCTGAGCTCTTGTAAAGTCACCCCGAGCTCCTGGCATACTTCACGTGCCGTTGCCGGACGCCCTAACCTGCGCTCGAGGATGGCATAAGCCTGGGATAAACGGCGCTCCTGCTGGCGGAGTGAACGCGGTGCCCAATCGGCTGCCCTCAGGCTGTCAAGAATTGCCCCCCGGATGCGGGGAGTGGCAAAGGTCTCGAATTTGATTCCCCGTTCCGGTTGAAAACGTTCGATGGCAGCGAGCAGCCCGAAGACACCGTTACCAACTAAATCTTCGAATTCCACATGCGCCGGCAAGACAAGGCGCAACCTCGCTGCCACATGTTTAACCAGCGGTGCATACAGCTCTACCAGTTTTTCCCAGGCCGCCTGGTCCCGGGTCTCCCGGTATCGCCGCCAGAGATTGCCTTCGTCCACCAGCGTCACTCCTTCCTTTAAGAAAGGCTTACAGCCGCTTTTCCCCATGAGCAATGGTCTTTACTCTGAGCTCGCCGGTGCTTGTATCCAGTTCAATCGTCCGCCCCCAGCTGCCGCCGGTATCCTGAGCTACCACCCGTATCCCGGCCGCTCGGAGCCAATTGAGTACCGCTTCAGTGTTGCGTTCCCCGATGCGCATCATCTCAGTAGGTTGGGCCAGCCGGAACATCTGAGCCCCACCCGCAATCTTAGCCGTAAGCCGGCGCGGATTAGCTCCTAACTCCTCCATCTTCTTTACCAGCAAGGGAAGAGCGGTATCGGCAAACTTGGCCGGATTGGTTACCGCCAGTCCGTTCGCCTCAGGTAGCATGATGTGTGCCAAGCCGCCCACCTTGGTCTGGTCATCGTAGAGAGCCACCCCAACGCACGACCCTAAACCGATGGTCACCAGCACCACCGGCTCTTTCCCTACCGCCAGATCGGCCATCCCTACCCGGCGTACCTCACCCACTTACCCCACCCCCAGGGCGCGGAAGATGGCATTTAGGGAGGGAGGCTCAGGGACTAGGAAGAAATAGCCGGTTACCTCTTGTCCTTCCGCCCGGAATTCAGTTTCTATGAGGAGAACCTGATCCGCCACCTGCCCAAATTCCGCCAGCACGTAATCCAGTACCGCGCCGGCCATATCTACGGCCAGGGCGGGCACGGTGGGTCGAAAGCCCAAATTGGTAAAGGCATTAAGGGAGTTGAGATACGCGCCGGTCAAGATGTTGCCGGTCTCCTGCAGGGCAGACTGCTCCAGTTCGTCCAGAGCGGAAGTTGTCCCCGGAGAACGCCCCAGCATGATATCGAGCAGCGTGTAAGCCTGGCTGAGCGGGAGGGCGAAAAGAATGGTCGCCGGCGCCTCTCCTTCCACCCCGAGCAGGATCCCGGCAACCGGTTTCTCCGGTCCGCCCAAGCGAGCGGCCACTTCATCCAGCGGGACCCAGAGAACGTCGGGAACTTCCATATGAATAGGGCGTCCAACGAGCTGGGCCAGGGCGGTTGCCGCGTTGCCGGCGCCGATATTGCCCACTTCCCGTAAGACATCATAATGAAACTCGGATAGACCCTCGGTCACCGGCCGGCACCTGCCTCCGCCACCTTATTCTGAAACTCCTGGGCAGCTGCCACTTCTTCGAGGCCGAGGATGCGATCCATGTCGAGAAGGATCAGCAGGCGATCGTCCAGCCGTCCGATTCCCTCCAGAAAATTGGTGTCAATTCCTGCTACCAGGGGCGGAGGAGGAGAAATGGCTGTCTCTTCCAAGGTAAGTACCTCGGAAACAGAATCCACCATGATCCCCAGGGTAATATCGTGTACAGTGACAATGACAATCCGGCTTTCAGGGCCCGGCTCGAAGGCTCCCAAACCAAATCGTTTGTGCAGGTCGATTACGGGAATGATGTTGCCCCGCAGGTTGATTACGCCCTCGACGAAAGCAGGCGCATTAGGTACTCGGGTAATTTCGGTTAGACGTTTGATCTCCTGTACCTGCAGGATATCTACACCATATTCCTCCCGTCCCAATGTAAACACAACAAGCTGCCGTTCTTTGCGCTGCATGTTCTTTCCTCCTCGTATATTTAAGCTCTTAAGAAGCAATTCGCCGCCTGTCCATCTGATTCTCCGCCAGGCCCAATACCCCATCCGTGTCCAGAATGAGAACTACGCGGCCGTCGCCGAGGATAGTTGCCCCTGCGATTCCGGGTACGTTAGCCAGGAAACGCCCCAGAGATTTGATAACGATCTCCCGCTGTCCCACAAGCCCATCTACCACCAGACCGGCCCGCTCCGCGCCGCGAACCACCACCACCGGGATCTCTCCCCCTTCATCCCGCTCCGCAGTTTCCCCTCCGAGCAGGGTCCCCAGGTTTACCAGGGGTACCACTTCCCCACGCAGGAGAAGTACGTCGCGCCCTCTCACCTTCTTTAGGTCGGAGGTGCTGGCCACTTGAATCTCTTCCACATTTTCCAGGGGCAGGGCATACGTCTCGTTGCCACATTTTATGAGTAGGGCTTGGATGATGGCTAAAGTAAGCGGCAACCGAATCGCAAACCTGGTACCTTGCCCGGGCCGGCTCGTTACTTCGATGCTACCCCCTAAAGATTCGATCTTGCTCTGCACCACGTCCAGCCCTACGCCCCGGCCGGAGACATCGGTAATGCGCGCAGCCGTGGAGAAGCCCGGCATGAAGAGAAGCCGGTAAATCTCCTTCTCGGACAGGGCTTTCGCCTCCTGCGCTGTGATGAGGCCGCGCTCCTCAGCCTTGGCCAGAACGGCCTGGCAGTCGATGCCTTCACCGTCGTCCTCTACAGCAATGAGAACGTGATTGCCTTCATAACAAGCCGACAGGCGCACGTGGCCTGTGGCCTCTTTGCCGCGCCGCTCTCTTACCGCGGGCGGCTCAATGCCGTGGTCTACCGCATTGCGCAAGAGGTGAACCAGCGGGTCGCCGATTTCGTCGATGACGCTGCGGTCGAGTTCGGTGTCTTCGCCTTCAATCACAAACTCTACCTGGCGTCCTAGCTCGCGGGCCAGGTCGCGCACCATGCGCGGAAACCGGCTGAAGACCTGGGCGAGAGGTACCATGCGGGCCTTCATTACCGCATCCTGCAAGCCGCCCGCCACGCGCGTGAGCGCTTTTAACGTCTCTTCCACCTCAGAAGAAGAGCCGGAAAGAAGCTGCTCCAGCCTGGTCTTGGTAATTACGAGCTCGCCTACCAGGTTCATGAGGCTATCGAGCCGCTGAATGTCAATGCGCACGGTTTGTGTGCTGAGGTGCCGCTGTTTTTCCTTTCCGTTCGCTCGCCGGGAAGGCATTGCATCAGGTGTCCTGGCTTCCGCCGAAGTCTTCAGTGCGACAGGACGTATTTCTACCCTGGCCACATCGCTCACGCCATTCAAGAGGGCTTCCAGGGCGTCTGGGGTTTCGCGGGTGAGAACGAGAAGGCGGAAGCTATCTCCAAACTTTTCTTCTTCCAGGTCTTCCACGGGAGGTTCCGCCCGCAGAACCTCTCCCTTCCCTTCCAGCTTTTTAAAGACAAGGAAGGCCCGCACACTTTTCATAACGCAGTCGGGAGCGAGATAGATGGTGACGAAGAACGCCGAAAATCCTTGGGGTTCTGCTTCTTGAATTACCCGCGCTTCAAAGGCACTGAGGTCGGTCGCGAACGGCTCGACTGTTTGAATCCCTTCCGGCACCTTGTTCATTTCAGCCCAGCGGGAAAGTTCCGGCAGAATGTCCTCCAGGGAGGCGACAGGTGGCTCGTCACTGGCCTGCGTTACAGAAAGCACCTCCTCCAGCCTATCCACCGCCCTGAACAAGAGGTCGGAAAGCTCAGGTGTTACTGTCAGAACACCACTCCGGACGCGGTCCAAAACGTCCTCCAGGCGGTGTGTAAGAGCAGTGATGGTTTGGAATCCCATGGTTGCTGCCATACCCTTGATGGTATGGGCTGCCCGGAAAACGGTATTGATGGCATCTTGGGCGGTGGGGTCTTTTTCTAAAGTAAGAAGCCCTTCGTTAAGCTCCTGTAGATGTTCCTCAGCCTCCGCAAAGAATACCTCGCGGTAGCGGGCGAAATCATTTGCCACATGCCTCACCTCGCAAATTATCGTGTTATTTGTTTAAAGGCGCGCGCACGGCAGCTTCGATGGCACGGGCCAAATCGGGAAGGGGAAGGAGTTCGGCCAAAGCTCCCTTTTCCCAGGCCGCCCGCGGCATGCCGAAAACAACGCACGTCTCCTCTGCTTCGCCTAAAGTAAGTCCGCCGGCCGCCTTGAGCTTCAAAAGGCCCTGCGTGCCGTCGCTCCCCATGCCGGTAAGAACCACGCCTATTCCCAACCGGCCACAGGCCGTCGCCATCGAAGCAAAAAGGGGATCAGCCGAAGGGCGGTGCCCGCTCACGGGAGGAGCCGAATCCAACCTGGCTATCCAGTGCACGGGAGGCGAACCGAAGCCTTCGACCAGAAGATGGGTATCTCCCGGCGCGACAAGGAGAACTCCGGGGGAAAGTCTCTCACCGTCTTCGGCCACGTGGGCCGGCCAACCCGTCACCGCCGCCAGCCGCCCGGCAAAGGAGGGGACGAACTCGGGTGGGAGATGCTGGACTATGAGGAAGGCCGCCGGAAGATCAGGTGAAAGCAACTGGAAAAGACGGGTGAGGGCCCGCGGTCCCCCGGTTGAAGCAGCTACGCCCACAATTTTCATAGGAGGCCTCTTTGGCGCAGTTCGCGCTGTCGCTCGAAAATAAACTTAACGATTTTGTCCTGGTCCCGCGGGCTGATGGCCGTGAACTCCACTCCGAGGTATACCGTGCGTTGAGGAACCTTCCCTTCAATAACGCGCCTCACTTTGGCTTCACAGGAGATCTTTTCATCCGGCAGTGAAATGGTAAGTTCCAGCGGCGTTTCCAGTCTCAACCTGCACGGAAAGACTAGAAGGGCTCCGCCGCCGCTGATGTCCAGGGTGGTAGTTTTAACCTCTTCTGGAATCTTCTCCGGTACTCCGTCAACTTCCTCCAACACGCGCACGACAACGGGCAGATTGGCTTCTAAACGGACAAAGCTACGCCGCTGTACCTTTTCGAATACTTCCGGCCTCTTTACGATAAGAAGAGGGTCGGGAAAAAACTTTCGCGCCACCACCTCGCTGGAAAAAGCTATCATTCCGGCGTAAACCCGCACCGTCTCACCGATGCCAAACGAAACAAGATAACCACCTGAAAGCGGCGCGGCCAAGCTGATGGTATCCTCATCTATGGCCACAATATAAGAAGAGTAGATTTCCCGCCGGTCGTCTCTGGTCTTTTCAATTTCTACCTTTTGATTGAGTCGCAAATCCGTCGACATGCCACCGCCTCCTAACGGAACAAGAAGCGCAGGCGACCGAGAAAACCGGGCAGACCGTCTCTCGCAGGCAGGACAGGGCAACCGGAAAGGGCAGCGGCAATTTGGCGAAATTCCTGGGCCGCCGGTGCTCCCGGGTAGGAACACATGAGAGGTTCCTGCCTGGCTACAGAAGAACGGACGGCGTTGTCCTCAGGTATGCTGCCCAGGTGGTTCAGCTTGGCGTCCAAGAACTCTTCGGCGACGCGTTTGAGGTTTTCGGCCACGCGTTCCCCTTCGGCCCGGTTGGCCACACGGTTTACCACAAGGTGTAGAGTAATGTGCGGGTTGCGGCGGAAGAGCACTTTAATGAGAGCGTAGGCATCAGTTAATGACGTCGGTTCGGGCGTAGTAATGACCACAACCTCCTGCGCCGCCAGCGCCAGTCTGATTACCGGGCGTGCAATGCCGGCTCCCGTATCAATGAGAAAGAAATCGCTTTCGAGCCCGGCCGCCTCCTCTACCAACCGTCTCAGTTCATTATCCGGTAGGTCCACCAGTTCTTCCAACCCGCTGCACCCGGCAACCACATTCAGCCCACGGGCGAGGCAGACGATTTCCGGCAGGGTTTTCTCCCGCCGCGCCACATGGGCTAGAGTATAGGTAGGGGTAATCCCCAAAACCACATCTACGTTGGCCAAGCCCAAATCAGCATCGAGGATAGTAACGGTTTTTCCCAGTTCCCGGAGCGCCAAGCCCAGGTTAACCGCAAAATTAGTCTTGCCTACCCCTCCTTTGCCGCTGGCCACGGCGATGACTCGTCCGGCCGGTTTCAGTTGCCTTCTTTCCCACTTTCTGGCGAGCTCGCGCAGACGTTCGGCTTGGTCAGGCATCGGGCGTTCCTCCCAAAATGAGGTCAACCAGCCGCTCAGGCGACGCTAATTCCACATCGTCGGGCACATTCTGGCCGTTGGTTATGTAGCCAACGGGCATCCTGGCCCGAGCCATGAGATTAAGAATGGAGCCAACACTCGTTGTTTCATCCAGTTTTGTAAGCAGCAGTTGGCTGGGATGAAGCAGCTGAAACCGCTCGAAAACATGCTCCAAATCTTCTGGCTTGGTGGTGGCACTGACCACCAACACGGTCTTAATTTCCGGGCAGCGGGCAAGAAAAGTACGGAGTTCCGCCAAGTGCATCCCCTGCTTCGGGCTGCGGCCGGCCGTGTCCAGTAGAATAAGGTCGGCCTGGCCATGCCGCTCTAACGCTCTAGGGAGGTCGTCCGGGGTAAAAAGTACTTCCAGCGGCAGCCGCAGAATCTCGGCATAACGCTTGAGTTGATCAACAGCGGCAATGCGGTAGGTATCCTGAGTTAAAATGGCCACCCGTTTTTCTTTTTGCAGGCTGTAGACGGCTGCCAGCTTGGCGATGGTCGTTGTCTTCCCTACACCTGTAGGGCCGATGAAGGCGAAAACGCGGCCGGAAAGGGGCTCGGACGGCCTGCTCGGAAAGAGCCTGAGCATTTCCCGGCGCAGGCTTTCGCTTAGTGCGGCGCCGTCAGCCAGTCTATCTTCCGGAACACTGGCCAGCGCCCGTTCCACCAGCTCCTGCGCCAGCTCGAGGCGCACGCCCCGCCGCACCAAGTTGTTCACCTGTTCGCTGGCCAAGGCATACGGCCGGCGCAGACGCTCCGGAAGAAACTCCGTTGGAAAAAATGTCGTAGCAGCTACGGACCAGGTAGCTCTAGAAGGAGGTGCGGAAGCCGGTGGAGCAAAAGCATGGCCGGAGGAGACCGGCGGTGCTTCCGACCGGGCGTTAGGTTCGCCCCCTGCTGCGGTCACCTCTACCCGGCGCGGCCGAAACCAGCCGGTGAGCCCGGGCGCGCGTACACGCCTTACCTCCAAAATAACGGCTTCCGGGCCTAAGTCTTTTTTTACCTGAGCCACCGCCGCAGGTAACGAAGCGGCCACGTAACGCCGGATTCTCATTTAAGACCTACCCTCCCTACCACTTCCACCTGAAGGCTGGGGTCCAGCTCGTTATAAGAAATCACTGCCAGGCGTGGGAAAACTCGCTCCGTCAAACGCTTGAAGTAAAAACGTACTAGAGGTGAACAAAGGACTACGGGCTGCTGACCCGGTTGCAAATGTTGAAGATGCACCTTAAGGTTGGCCAAGATGCGCTCGGCCAGCACCGGATCGAGCGCCAGGTACGTTCCTTGTTCGGTGCGCTGCAGGCTTTTGTCTATGGTCTCCTCCACCTCGCGATCCAGGGTCAAGGCGATAAGTGGTCCTTTTTCCGGTGCCAGCTGCCGCGAAATCTGACGGCCGAGCGCCTGGCGAACGTATTCGGTAAGCAGGTCCGTATCCTTGGTCAGGCGCCCGAAATTGCCCAGAGTCTCGAGAATGGTACCCAAGTCGCGGATAGACACACCCTCATGTAAGAGATTCCCCAGGATCTTCTTGAGATCAAGAGCAGACACCACGCCGGGAATCACCTCATTTACTAGGACGGCATTATCCTTGCGCAGCGTCTCCAGCATGAGTTCGACCTCACGGCGCCCCAAGATCTCGTCGGCGTGGGCTTTGATTACCTCAGTCAGGTGGGTGGCAATGACTGTAGCCGGGTCCACCACCGTAAAGCCTGCACGCTCGGCCTTCTCCTTGTCGGCAGCGCTCACCCACCAGGCCGGGAGGCCGAACGCAGGTTCGCGAGTAGGAAGCCCCGGAGCCGGCCCGTCCTTTAGCTCACCCATAGCCAGGTAGTAACCGGGCAGCACTTCGCCCCGCGCCACCTCTACTCCTTTTAGAAGAATCACATAGGTGTTGGGAGATAAGGTAATGTTGTCGCGGATGCGCACGGTCGGTACGATGAGGCCGAGTTCCAAAGCCAACTGCCGCCGCAGAAGTACCACCCGATCGAGGAGGTCACCGCCCTGCTCGGCGTCGGCCAGGCTTATAAGACCGTAACCCAAGTCCACTTCTAATGTATCCACAGGAAGAAGGGCGGCCACAGCTTCCGGGCGCCGCATGTCCTCCAGTTCCTTGGCACGCTCGGGGACTGCCTGCGGCGCGGCAGTCCCCCTCTCCGGTCCCAGCCGCCAGGCCAGAAAGGCAAAGAGTACTGCCAGGGTAAGGAAGGCCAGATGGGGCAGGCCTGGAACCAACCCCAGCACCGCAAGGAGCGCAGCCGCCACCCAGAGCACTCTCGGCTCGGTAAAGACCTGCTCGGTCAGGTCTTCCCCCAGGTTGCCCTCGGAAGCGGCCCGGGTCACGATAATGCCCGTTGCAGTAGAAATGAGAAGCGCAGGGAGCTGGCTCACCAGGCCGTCTCCTACGGTGAGCAAGGTGTAATGGGCCAAGACTTCCGAAAGTGTCATATTTCCCTGCATAGCACCGATAATAAAGCCGCCGATAATATTGACCAGGGTTATGATAAGGCCGGCAATGGCGTCTCCCTTGACAAATTTACTGGCCCCGTCCATAGCTCCGTAAAAATCGGCTTCCCGCCGCACCTCCCGGCGCCTGGCTCGGGCTTCTTCTTCGGTAATAAGCCCGGCATTGAGGTCAGCATCGATACTCATCTGTTTGCCGGGCATTGCGTCCAGCGTAAAGCGAGCTGCCACTTCTGCCACGCGTTCGGCACCGCGGGTGATGACGATAAACTGGATAACCACCAGAATAAGGAAGACAATGAAGCCCACCACCGGGTTACCGCCGACGACAAATTGGCCGAAGGCGGCAATGACACGTCCGGCGTCACCCCGGCTGAGAATAAGCCTCGTAGAGGAAACATTGAGGGCCAAACGGAAGAGGGTGGCTACCAGGAGCAGCGAGGGGAACACGGAAATCTCGAGCGGCTGATGCACGTACATGGTGACTAAGAGAACTGTCAGGCTAAAGGTAATGTTGAACGTGAGTAGGAGGTCAAGAAGCCAGGTGGGCAGCGGAATAATCATCATGCCCACCACAGCCACCACGGCCACGGTAACCCACAGATCGCCGTACTTGATACTGCGAGCAGAAGCTGCATTCGGAAACTGGGCCAATTCTTCTCCCCCCTACCCTAAATTAAACCCTTTTGCCGGTACACATAGGCCAAGACCTCGGCCACTGCCCGGTAAAAAGTTGCCGGAATACTCTCTCCTACTTCCACCGTGCGATAGAGCGCTTGAGCCAGGGGCTTATTTTCCACAATGCTTACGCCGTGCTCGCGGGCCAGCTTCTTAATACGTTCGGCGATAAGCCCTGCACCCTTGGCGATAACTTCAGGAGCAGCCATACGCGCCGCATCGTATTTGAGGGCTACAGCGTAATGTGTAGGGTTTGTGATCACCACATCCGCCTCCGGTACACGGTGCAACATCCGCGCACGCGCCAGCTGGCGCTGCCGTTCGCGCACGCGGGCTCGAACCTCTGGTCTACCTTCGGTTTCCCTTAATTCCTCTTTAATCTCCTGCCGCGACATGCGCAGGCTCTGCTCATACTCCCAGCGCTGGTAAAGGAAGTCAAAGACGGCGAGCACGAGTACCGCCAGCCCGCACTGCCAGGCGAGGCGCCAGCTGAGTTTCCCAAGGAAGGCAAGAAAGCCCTCCAAGCCGACAAGCGGCAGGCGAGGAATGAGCGCGTACTCGCTCCTGATGCTGCTTGCCGCCACCCAAGCGACGACCACAAGTTTCACCAGGTTCCGCACCAGCGTAGCTAAAGAACGGCGGGAAAAGATGCGACCCAGGCCGGCCACAGGATTCAGCCGTTCCAGGCGAAAAGCCACCGGCTCCGAACTAAAGACGAAACCCACCTGTAGGTAACTCACCAAGAGGGCAGCGGCAAGACCTGCCAGAAGAACGGGCAGCGCCAGGTAGGCGAATTGCAGCAGAAAACGGAGGAGCAGGCGGTAGGCATCGGCCACCTCCCAATCGGCACCCGGTGTAAGAAACGTTTCCTTAGTAAAGGCTATAAGCTGCGCCTGCCAAAGGGGAAGGAGAAAGAATACCGCCATGCTGGAAGCAAGGAGGACGGCAGCGGCATTCAACTCCAAGCTATGGAAAACCTGCCCTTTCCGCCGCGCTTCCTGCCGCCTGTGGGGCGTAGCCGGTTCGGTTTTTTCTTCTCCGGCAAAAAGCTGCAGGTTAAAATGCCTGAGCTTGGGGTCAGCCTGGAGGTAGGAGTAGGAGAATGGCTCCAAGGCTTTTCTCCACCTCTCTTAAGAGAGCCTTAAGCAAGACGGCATAAGCAGGTAAAGAGACGGCCAGAAGTCCCAGGCCTAAAGCTGCCTTAAGAGGTAGGCCCACAATAAAAACATTCAATTGCGGCATGGTGCGGGCCATGATGGCCAGGGCCAAGTCGGCAAGGAAAAGGGATCCCAGCACAGGAGCGGCAATTTCAATTCCGGCGACAAACATCACTGCCGTAGCCCGAACGACTTCTGCCAACAAATTTGAACTGCTCCAACTCCCACCCGGTGGTACTGCTTCGAAACTCCTCCACATGGCTTGGAGAAGCAAATGGTGGCCATCGGTGCTGAGCAGGATTACTAGAGCCATGAGGTAGAGAAGGTTACCCAAGAGAGGCACCTGCACACCGCTTTGTGGGTCGTAGACGTTGACCATGCCGAAGCCTATCTGCAGGTCCAAGATTTGCCCCGCCACGGCAAAAGCGGAAAAGAACACGCCTGCCGCAAAGCCCAGCACGACGCCCAGAAGTACCTCTTTGAGGAGCAGCCACGCCATGTCGGTCAGCGTCCCTGGCACAGGGTAGGCCGTGGCGGGAATAAGAGGTAAGAAGGCAAGCCCCAAGAGAAGTGCGAGGAAAAAGCGCAGGCTTGGCTGAATGTTGCGGCTGCCGAAGAAGGGAGCCAGGGTCAAGAAACCGCCTAAACGGGCAACGAGAAGAAGGAGAAGAAAATACGCCTTGGCTAAGTACTCCAGATCCGGCATACGCTCACCTCAAATAGCCGGGGAGTGCAACAAACAAGTGCATGGTGAATTGGGTAAGCACCTGCAACATCCAGGGACCAAAGACCACCAGACCGATGAGAACGGCCAGAATTTTGGGTACAAAAGCTAGGGTCTGATCTTGAATCTGAGTGGTTGCCTGAAAGATGCTGACAATTAAGCCCACCACCAGGCTGAGTCCGAGGAGGGGACCCACCACCAACAAAGTTGTTAGGAGGGCATCGCGCCCCAAGCTGATCACCAGCTCTTCGCTCACTCTTCTCTCCCCCTCGGGTTCAAAAGCTCTGAATGAGGGACTGAATCACCAGGTGCCAGCCGTCTACCAGCACAAACAGAAGCAGTTTAAAGGGCAGGGAAATCATAACCGGCGGCAGCATAAGCATGCCCATGGACATAAGAGTGCTCGCCACCACCATATCAATGATGAGAAAAGGTATGTAGATAAGGAACCCTATTTCAAAGGCCGTCTTGAGCTCGCTGATGACAAAAGCAGGGATGAGGACGTGAGTAGGGATATCTTCAGGCCCCCTTGGCTGCGGCAGGTCGGCGAAACGCACAAAGAGCGCCAAATCTTTCTCCCGCGTCTCCTTGAACATAAAATTGCGGATGGGCTGGACGGCACGTTCTAAAGCGGTAGCAGCCGGCAATTCACCGGCTAAGTACGGCTGCAGGGCGGCTTGATTCACCTCCTGCCAGTAAGGAGCCATGATAAAAAATGTCAGAAAGAGGGCAAGGCCGATGATTACCTGGTTCGGCGGGACCTGCTGGGTGGCAAGACCGCTCCTTAAAAAGGAGAGCACCACCACAATCCTGGTGAAAGAAGTGGTAAGAATGAGAATAGCCGGAGCGAGCGAGAGGACGGTCAAGAGAAAGAGAATCTGAAGACTTACGGCCACATCTTCCGGGCCTCCGGCCGGGCTGAGGCCAAGTTCTATCCTGGGAATAACCGGCGCAGCTAAGGTAGGGCGCACTGCTCCGAAGAAAAGTCCAAACGCTATCAGCCAGGAAATTAAGCCCCAGCGCCTCATAAATTATCCTCCTCCGAATCCTGCCGGCGTTCATGCAGGCGGTTAACTTGCCGGCGAAGGGCAGCCGCCGCCTCCCGCCACAGGCCTTCCGGCATAAAACGCACACCTTTTTGCGCTGCCCGGCTCAGCGCTTCCTGGAAGCCAGCTACTTCGGGCCCGAAGGACACGTCGCCTTCATTCAGCTCTCCCAAAACTGTAATCCGCTCACCGCTCACTCCTAAAAGGAACTGCCGTTTGCCGGCGCGCACGAGGAGAATTCCCTTCCCCGGGCCGAGCGGCAGCGTATCGAGCACTGCCAGATAACGCCCTGCACCGCGCGGCAGCCCCAGGCGCTGGCTAAGGTACCGAGTAACTAGATAAAGAAGGAAGAGCACCAGTCCCAGTCCGGCGAGCATCCTGAGGATGAGGGCGGCGGGGTTAAAGGCAGCCGGCTGATCTCCCGGTTGGGCGGCCGGGTATCCGGGGGTTGGGCTGGTAGGAGCAGCAGTCTCAATTACAGCCCCCGGCAAAGGTGAAGCCAGAACTACCTCACCGGTAGCGCAAATTATGGCCAAAGCAAGGGTGAGGGCGAAGGCACGCCCCAGCATACAGGGCATAGGTATATCACCTCAGCCCAAGTTCTTGCGCACGGCTTCCAGCACGCGCTCCGGTTGAAAAGGCTTGACAATGAAGTCGCGGGCTCCGGCCTGAATGGCTTCGATTACCATGGCCTGCTGACCCATGGCACTGCACATGATTATCTTGGCCTGGGGATCCAGTTTGCGTATTTCTTTAACCGCCGTGATGCCGTCCATCTCCGGCATCGTAATATCCATTGTCACCAAGTCCGGACGTATTTCCTTGTACTTTTCCACAGCGATGGCTCCGTTGGCTGCTTCGCCAGCCACTTCGTAGCCATTCTTAGTCAAAATGTCACGGAGCATCATGCGCATGAACGCTGCATCGTCCACAATCAGAATTCGTCCCGGCATGTTGTCCCCTCCCGCTGGTTATTGCAGTTGTTTTACGCGTTCGGCCGGTGTAATTATGTCCGTAATGCGTACGCCGAAGTTCTCGTCAATAACAACCACTTCGCCTCGCGCCACCAGTTTTCCGTTTACCAGAACGTCAACCGGTTCGCCGGCAAGTTTGTCTAACTCGATTACCGAACCCACGCCGAGCTCCAACACATCTTTAATCAGACGCTTGGTTCGACCGAGCTCCACCGTAACCTCAAGAGGAATATCGAGGAGCAGGTCCAAGTTGCTGCCGCCGGATGCCGGCTCCGCGGGCGTTAAAGGAGCAAAATAAACCGGTTGTACCGTCTTAGCCCCAACATTTTGTTCGACCCTCCCTCCTGCACTCGTGTCCACCGGCGGTTCCGCTGCCGCAGGCGCTTTATCAGCTTTTTCTTTTGGGGGTTCGGCCGGGGGAGCCGGCTCTTCAGGCTGAGCCGTGCTCTGGCCAAAGGACCCCATCAAAGTAGCTACCATATGCTTGGCGAAATCTAGAGGTAAGATTTGCATGATCTCGGTATCTGCGAGGTTGCCGATAGTCATCCGAAAAGAAATCTTTACGAGGTACTCTCCTTGGCTTACAAGGTCCAGACTCTTCTCCGCCAGGTTTACATAGTGGACCTTGGGCGGAGAGATGTTAACTTTCTTTTGAAAAACCGAAGAGATGGCCGTGGCCGCCGAGCCCATCATTTGGTTCATGGCCTCTCCCACGGCAGAAAGGCGTATTTCATCAAGCTTTTCCACGCTGGGAGCTCCACTTCCCCCCATCATTAGTTCGGAAATAAGGAGGGCGTCTTTTTCCTGCACCACCAAAAGGTTACTGCCTTCCAGGCCCTGTACGAAACGCACCTCCAGAAGAACATAAGGATAGGGATACTCGCGCCGCAACTCTTCCTCCGTGGTTATCGAAACTCTCGGCGTGGTGATCTTAACTTCTTGGCCGAGAAGCATGGAAAGGGTCGTCGCCGCGGTACCCATGGAGATGTTCCCAATTTCGCCCAGAGCATCGCTTTCGATCGCGTCCAGTTCGCGGCTAACCCCGGCCTGACTGCCTTTCAGCAACGCATCTATCTCTTCCTGCGAAAGGAGCTTGTCATCCATCGTTTTCATCTCCTTTATAATAGGCGATGATCTGTACACCTAGGTGACGGCCGACCTGGCCGGGACGGGCCAGAAATTTGGGACGGTTGCCCACCAGGACCTTAATGGGCTCGCTTGAACGCGCATCAAGTTCGATCACATCGCCCACCTGTAGGTTAAGGAGGTCGCGCACGGTGATGCTAGCCCGACCGAGGAGCGCGACCAAAGGCACCTGCGTCCCGGTCAAGCGCTGCTCAAGAAGCCCCTGTCCCGGTGACGCTACGCCTTGCTCGAGCGTGGAAAACCAATGCCGCGCGCTTAACTTAGCCACGACAGGCTTGAGAATGATATAGGGGAAACAGAGGTTAAGGAGCCCTTCTGCGGCGTCTACCCGCACCTTTAGAGAAACGAGCGCCACCATCTCCGAGGGTGAGATGATCTGAACAAACTGGGGGTTGATTTCGATTCGATCAAGCTCTGGCTTAAGCGGCGATACGCGGGACCAGGCTTCATCCAGTACCTCGAGCATGCGGCTCAGAATGCGCTGCAACACAGCAAGCTCGATATCCGTCGGCGGTCTGAGCGCGGTGGAAGCCAGAGCCTTGCCGCCAAAAAGTCTCTCGATCAGGGCAAAAGCCAGGGAGGGATTCATCTCCACTACGATCTGCCCGGTAAATTCGGTAAGCCGCGTCACGGCCATGAGCGTGGGATTAGGCAGGGAACGCATGAACTCATCGAAGGTCATCTCCTGCACCGACATGAGGCTCACTTGGGCCGGCGCCCTAAGCTGGGTAACGAGGAAGGTGCTTAGAAGGCGGGCAAAGTTGTCGTGGAGCATGTAAAGTGTTCGAATCTGCTCCTTGGAAAAACGATTGGGGCGCTTAAAGTCGTAGACACGGACCCGCTTTTGTTCTTCTTCCTCTTTAATGTTTTCTACGCTAACAGTGCCACTCGACAGGGCGGCGAGCAGGGCGTCGATTTCCGCCTGCGAAAGAACCTCCGCCACAGCTACACCTTCTTCCTATTGCACTATAAACTCGGTAAAGTAGACGGCCGTCACCTGACCACTGGTAAGTACGCTGTTAAGCCGGCTCTTGATTTCTTCTTTTAACTTCTGGGCTGTAGCGTTGCCGTCCTTTAGTTCTTCCGCTGTTTTCGCGCGCAGAATGGAGATTATTATATCGCGCACCTGAGGTTCCCTTTTCTGCAGTTCTTTGGTCAAAGCAGATGCGTCCAGCTCTAAAGTTATGGTAGCTCTCAGGAAATGACGGCTTTCCCGATCGGCCAGATTTACATTGAAGGTGTCGAGGGAATAGGTCGGCCCCATTCCCGCCTCAGCCGGCTTTTTTGGTGTGGATCCCGTATCCCTGGATGTAATTAAATAGCTAACAAAGACTAAGGTACTTACGGCAAATAGGACGCATAACATCAGCACCACAATAATGATCCGGCCGGGGGTCCAAGTTTGTTTACCTTCGCTCAATTCCCTCCACCTCCTTTCTGCGCCGACCCACCTAAGGGTTCTTGCTTCGCCAGGTCGGTGCGCAGAACCACAATATCCACGCGTCGATTCTGGGCACGGTGTTCGGGAGTATCGTTAGGCGCCACCGGTCGCCATTCCCCGTAACCCGCGGCGGAAAGCCTATCGGGGGGAATTCCATGCTTCTCTGCCAGGTAACGCACTACTGTGGTGGCCCGCGCCGTAGAAAGCTCCCAGTTAGAAGGAAAGCGGTAAGTATTTATCGGCAGGTTGTCCGTATGCCCCTCCACACGAATAGGGTTAGGAAGGCTTCTTAATATACTGGCTACGTTATCCAAAATGGCCCGCGCCTCAGGCTTCAGATCGGCCTGCCCCAGATCGAAGAGGGCCGTATCCAAAAAACGGATGGTGAGCCCCCGCTCGTCTAGAGAAGCATGGATCTTATTCTGCAGGTTGTTTTCCTCTACGTATTCTCTTACTTTCCCCAGGATGTCCTCGAGGCGCCGCTGTTCGGCCTGCCATCTGAGGGCAGCCTCATCGGCTGCCCCGCCGGGCATGGGTTCCGGGGTAAGGGAACTCCCGCCCTCGAGTACCCCGAGCGCCCCCTGAACAGAAATGATCACATCCTGGAAGCGGGCGAGGTCAATCTGGGAGAAGGAGAAAAGGAGTACAAAAAAGCACAAGACGAGAGTCATCATATCGCCATAGGTGGTCATCCAGCCCGGGGATGAAGGCAATTCCGGGCCACTGTCCCGCCGTTTGCTCCTGGCCATACCTAGCCCTCCACCTGGGCGCCGGTACGGGCGCTAAAGGAATTGCGGACCTTCGGCGGCAGGAAGGCCTTTAGTTTTTCTTCCACCAGCCTTGGGTTTTCTCCCGCCTGCAGCGACAACACGCCCTCAATCACCAGTTCCTTGAGAAGAATTTCTTCCCCTGAACGGACATTTAGCTTGCTGGCGATGGGGATGCAAATAAGGTTGGCGTAAATTGCCCCGTAAAACGTGGTAATCAGCGCCGTAGCCATGTTCGGCCCGATGGCACTGGGATTATCAAGGTTTTTCAACATGTTGATAAGACCGATCAGGGTTCCGATCATACCGAAAGCAGGCGCCAAGGTGGCCATGGTGATGAAGATGCCTTGGCCTGCTTTGTGGCGTTCCTCAACAAAGGCCAGTTCCGTTTCCAAGATGTTCCGCACCAATTCCGGGTCGCTCCCGTCGACCACGAGCTGCAACCCCTTTTTCAGAAACTCGTCCTCAAGCGCCTCGACCTCGTCTTCCAGAGCAAGGATTCCTTCCCGGCGGGCTTTTTCTGCGAAATAAACGAGCTGCTGAATCACGCTCTCCGGAGGCGGGAGGCGACGCAGAAACACATTGCGCACCACTTTGAGGACGCCGATGATCTGGCTGATGGGGTAAGCAATGAGAGTACCCGCGATGGTGCCACCAAAGGTAATCATCACCGAAGGCAAGTCCCAGTAAGTTTTAAGTGTTCCCGTCTGGAAAATGCCGATCAGGATGAAGGCTACACCGAGAACTATCCCCAGGACTGTTGCTATATCCATCTTGATACCTCCATCAGGCAGGGGTGGAGGACCCGCCGGCGCTAGCCCTCCACCCGGCCGCAAGCCAGCGCCTTACCGCTTGAGATTGACGAGCTCCTGCAGCATCTCGTCGGAAACCGTGATCACGCGAGAATTGGCCTGAAAACCGCGCTGGGTTACGATCATGTCCGTAAATTCTTCCGAGAGGTCCACGTTGGACATCTCCAGCGAGCTCGGGGAGATGGCCCCGGCTTTACCGGTCCCCGGCTCGCTAATCTCCGGCTCGCCGGAGTTATTGGAGACGGCAAAGAGCGAACCGCCTTTGCTGATCAAGCCGCTCGGGTTGGCGAAGGTCGCCACCGCCACCATAAAGAGCGGGCGGCTGACACCGTTGGAATAGCTGCCGCTGACCACTCCACTGGCATCCACGGTAATCTCCTCCAGATCCCCTTTGGCGTACCCGTCCTGAACCACGCCGATCACCGACTCTCCCCGCGGATCGTCGTACTGGGTGATGCCGGAGAAGTCGAAAGTCTGCGGGCACTGGTCGTCAGTTGTACTGGTATTGCCGTCGGGGTGGAAAACCAAATTGACGGTGTACCCGGACACCCCCTGATCGCCAGCCGACCAGGGCGAGTTAGTAGCGGTGTCTAGCTGAATCTCCTGGATCTTCCCATCAGCGGTAAATATGAGAGTGCCGCTTACTCCCGTAGACCCATCGCTGTTGGGTATCTCCCATTTCCATTGGTTAGGGTTGGTTGTGGGGTCGAGCTTGGTAAATTTGATGGTAACGTTATAGGTGTTCCCCAGCTTATCGTACACCGTGAAACTCCGCGTGAAGCTGCCATCCACTTCGGTCCCGGCATTCAAATTCCCGCTCAGCTTGACGTTCTGCGTAGCTTTTGGCGGGCTCTGGATCAGGTCGGCGGTGAGGGCAAGGTCTGTAGGAGCAGCGTTGGGATCAAGGGCACCGCCGGGGCCGTCAAGCCGCTTACCCGTTTCATCCAGGAACCAGCCCTGCACCTTGAGGCCGTCAGGGTTCACGAAGTTGCCCTCGCTGTCGAAACGGAATGCCCCAGCCCGGGTGTAAACCCGGGAGCCGCTGCCGCTATTTAGGATGAAGTATCCCTCGCCGTCGATGGCGAGATCGGTCATATTGCCGGTAATCTGGGTATTTCCTTTGGTATGAATGGTATCGATG
>JASKLG010000083.1 GCA_030153805.1 Bacillota bacterium
GAGGCCGGCAGTGTCGTTCCCTGTGACCTGCGCCTTACCCACACGGCCAGCCTGAAGGTGGAAGAAGCCGCCCTTACCGGGGAGTCGGTCCCCGTGGAGAAGGATGCCGGTGCCGTCCTGGCTTCCCAAGCGCCCCTGGCCGAGCGCAGCAACATGGCCTACATGGGGACCACCGTGGTTTACGGGCGCGGGGAAGGAGTGGCCTGTGCTACCGGAATGGAGACGGAGATGGGCCGCATCGCCGGCCTCCTCGCGGGTGCGCCGGAGGAGCTGACGCCCCTTCAGGAGAAGCTGAATGCTCTGGGTAAGACCTTAGGTGCCGTTACGCTGGCCATCTGTGCCGTCGTGTTCCTGACCGGTTTCCTGCGCGGCGAGCACACAGGAGCCCATCTTCTGGAAATGTTCCTTGTGGCCGTGAGCCTCGCCGTGGCGGCGATTCCGGAGGGCCTGCCGGCAGTTGTGACCATCGTCCTGGCCTTAGGCATGCAGCGCATGGTGGAACGCAACGCCATTGTCAAGAAGCTGCACGCCGTAGAGACCCTTGGCTCGACTACTGTGATTTGCACTGATAAAACAGGCACCCTTACGCAGAATAAAATGGCAGCGGTGCGGCTTTGGTGCGGCGGCGCATCCTATACCGTATCCGGCTCGGCCTACGGGCGGGAGGGCGTGATCAGCCGTGGCGAAGAGCGGGCCAGCCCGGCCGAAGACTCAGACCTGGCCCGGGCGCTCCTTATAGCCGCCCTCTGCAACGATGCCCGCGTGGAGGAAGAGGCGGACGGATCGGAACGGCTTGCCGGTGATCCCACCGAAGGGGCGCTCTTGGGACTGGCGGCCAAAGGAGGCTTTTTCCCTCAAGAACTTATAGAAACCTATCCGCGCGTGGCCGAAGTACCCTTCGATTCGCGCCGCAAGCTTATGAGCACCATTCACCCTGCTCCTGAAGGGGATTTCGTGGTGCTCACCAAAGGTGCTCCCGATGTGGTTCTAGGCCGGGCAAAGCGAATTTTGGTGAACGGCCGGGAAGAGCTGCTAACCCCCGACCGACGGCAGGAGATCCTGGCCGAGAATGCAACCCTAGCCGGCCAGGCCCTGCGGGTTCTGGCTCTGGCCTACCGCCGGCTGCCACAGCTACCGCCCGCTTACGACTTGGGCAGCGTAGAGGAGGACCTGACTTTTGTTGCTCTGGCCGGGTTGAAAGACCCGCTTCGCGAGGAAGCACGGCCGGCTGTGGAGCGCTGCCGCAACGCAGGTATACGCACGGTGATGATCACCGGCGATCATCCCGACACGGCGGCGGCCATCGGCCGTGAACTAGGCCTGGTGGAAGAAAACGGGGAGGCAGGGGTCTTGTCCGGCCCCGAACTTGACGAACTCGAACCTGAAGAGTTTAAAGAGCGGGTGCGCACGGTAAACGTTTACGCCCGCGTGGCTCCGGAACACAAAAGCGCCATCGTCCGCGCCCTGAAAGAACAAGGGGAGATCGTCGCCGTTACCGGCGACGGAGTGAACGATGCTCCGGCTCTGAAGGCGGCCGACATCGGTGTTGCCATGGGAATTACCGGTACAGACGTGGCCAAAGGTGCGGCGGACATGATCCTTACCGACGACAATTTTGCTAGCATTGTGGCTGCGGTAGAGGAAGGTCGCGTCATCTACAGCAACATCCGCAAATTCGTCTACTTCCTCCTCTCTTGTAATGTAGGCGAGGTACTGATTGTATTCCTGGCCCAATTATTAGGGCTGCCGCTCCCGCTACTTCCGGTGCAGCTTCTCTGGCTTAACCTCCTTACCGATGCCTTCCCGGCTTTAGCCCTCGGCGTAGAAAAGGCCGAGCCGGGGGTCATGGGCCAGCCTCCCCGCTCGCCTAAGGAGCCTATTCTCGACCGGGGCATGACCCTTGGGATCGCGGTGCAGAGCCTGGCCCTCACGGGAGCCGTCCTCGGCGTATTCGTCTTTACCCTCGGGCGCTACGACGTGACCGGTGCCCGCACTCTGGCTTTTGCCACCCTGGTCCTGGCCGAGCTTTTCCGGGCCTACACCTCCCGTTCGGAGCGCATTCCGCTCTTTGCCTTAGGCCCCTTCGGCAACCGCAGCCTGGTGCTGGGCACGGGGATTTCCCTCGTTCTCTTTCTGACCACCGTTTACGTCCCGGCTCTGCAGCCCGTCTTTAAAACCTTCCCCCTAACTTGGACCGAGTGGAGACTCATCCTGGCGGCGGCCCTCCTGCCGGCAGCGGCCGCCGAAACCTGGAAACTGCTGCGGCCGTTCCTTCTTAGGGGAAACGGCGGCAAAAGAAAAGCGGTGGCCGCAACCGGCGAACACCGCGCATCTTGAACCTAAGGTTCTTCTTCGCCTGCCGCCTGGCGCACCGCCATGGTCCGGCAGGCGAGGACGATGCCGGACGCAATTACCTGGGCCATGCGGTATACCAGATGCAGGCGGGTATTTTGTAACACCATGTACTCCATAAAGCCGCCTACATTTACAATGCCGGTGATGTGGAGGTCCCCCACCGCCGGCAAGTTTTTGTTTACCCCGGTTCCGGGGCGCAGGGCGCCGCGGGCCAGTGTAATCGACCCCACACTTTCCAATCGCCCGAGGCAGGCGTCCACGGCCACAACCAGCGGTGTTTCCGGGTGGACCTGGAGAGTGGCCAGGGCTTGGCTGAGGTTCGTCGCATGCACCGGTTCGGCCAACGTTCCCAACACGAAAAGTTCCGGACAGCCGAGCTCCAATAGGCGGCTTCCTGTGAGCGGCCCCAGCGCGTCTCCGGTGGAGCGGTCGGTGCCGATACAGAGGACGGCCAACCGTCGGCGGGTGCCGGAGAGGAGGCGCAGCTCCCTCGCCAAGGCCGTAGCCAGCTTATGTACGGCCAGAGTGTCGTCCACCCTTACCCTAAACTCCGGCTCGACCAAGAAATGCTCCCCTCTTGCGCCCAACAGGCCGGCCACGGCTATCCCTCCTGTACCTGTTTCTGCCGGGCGGCGGCTAGCTTGCGATAACAGGCGTAGCAGAGGGCTCCTTCGTCGCCAGGAAGATCCAGATCGAGAATCTTATTGCCGCAGAGCGGGCAACTCTTTTCCTTCAGCCCCAGCATCTTCTCGCCCCCCCTTTGTCTAACCTTCCCAGTTCTGTCAGAGGGAGTATATGAAGAAAACGGCTAAATTATGCAGAGATGATGCCAGGTGAAGGCGCTGAAGGAAGAAAGGTGCCGTCTCCCTACGGCCCTTTCGTGAGGCACGAATTTTTTCTTAGTTCAGCATAAACCGACCTAGCATATTTTTTAACAAACCTCTGGCATAAGGGCTATTCTCTATGCTATAATCTAGTTGGCGGCAAAGCTTGGACAATAAGGAAAAGTTATACCTGATGAACTGCGAGGGAGAGTCCGTAAGGCACCGAAGGAGCAAGGCCGGTAGCCGCTACTTACCCGGCCGAACCTCTCAGGTACAAGTACCTTGCAGGGAGGGTTCCCTGGAGAGACCCACGAGCAGCAGGATGCCAGCGGGTTGGGGCGCCGAAGGGGTAACCTCGTAACGAGGAAATCTCTCAGGCCAAAGGACAGGGAGCCAGGTAGCGGGAAAGTACCGCTCTTGGCTTCCTGTCCTTTAACGTTCACTAGGGCAGGGTCTATTTGCAGGGATAGGGGTATAAAGTAAGGTTGGGGCAGAGAGCTCATCTTCCGGCCGGCCGCGAAGGAGATTGAGAGGAATGGAATTTCTTACCCTTACCAATAACCCCGCCGTCAGGGAAAAATACCCCCACTTAAAACCCGTCTGGGTGGAAGGGGGGGTAGATGAAGTCTACCGCCGGGCGCGTGACCTTGTGCATAAAGGACATCGCCTCCTTACCCACCCCCTTTCCAGCAGCCTCAAGCCCGGGCGCATTCCTTATAAGACTGTGGCGCTTTCGGCCCGGGCGGATCCTACAGTAGATCTCATGTCGCTGGGGCTTATGGCCGCGGCCTTTGAGGCCTGGGAGAAAACCAAGCCGGACGTCCCCCTTTCTTTCCCCGCGCAGGTGGCGGCGGATTACGCCCTGGTGGACCTGGCCGTCTTTGAGAGCGCCCTTAACAGCCTGAAGAACGCTCTTTGAAGGCGGAAGTGAAGGCAGAGGAAGCGGGGTGGTATAAAAGCGTGGCCAAGGGGTAAACCTGAACCAGAACGAAAAGGTGCACCGGCCCAAGCATAGGTCGGAACGATCGGGAAGCAAACTTCTTAAAAGCTTCTTTAGGAGGGAGTCATGTGAGTACATACGACGTCATCATCATCGGCGGCGGACCTGCGGGACTTGCAGCCGGCCTTTATGCCGGCCGGGCCAAACTCAAGACCCTTTTACTGGAGCAGATGCTGGCCGGAGGGCAGGCGGCCACCACCGATCTCATCGAGAATTATCCCGGTGCGCCGGAAGGAATCACCGGCCCCCAGCTCACCGAGCGCATGGAGGAGCAGGCGAAAAAGTTCGGCGTTGAGTTTCTCATGGCCCAGGTGACGGGCGTGGACCTAAAGGGCCGCGAGAAGGTCGTCATCACCAGTGAGGGCAGCTACAAAGGAAAAACAGTGATCATCGCTACCGGTGCCACCCACAGAAAGCTTGGCTGTCCCGGTGAGGAAGAATTCACCGGCCGGGGCGTGTCCTACTGCGCCACGTGCGACGGAGCCTTTTACGAAGACCTGCCCGTGGCCGTGGTGGGCGGCGGCGATTCGGCCATAACAGAGGCCCTCTTCCTCACCAAGTTTGCAAGCCGGGTTTATGTAATTCATCGGCGCGATACCCTCAGGGCAACTAAGGTGGTCCAGGACAAGGCGTTTGCCGAGCCGAAGATCGAGTTCATCTGGAACAGCGTGGTGGAGGAAATTAAAGGCGGCGAAATGGTGGAAGAGGTACGGCTGAAGAACGTAAAAACCGGCGCCCTTCAGGATCTGCCGGTAAAAGGCGTCTTCATCTATGTGGGTCTGGTGCCCAACACCGAGTTTCTGAAGGGCCAGGTGAAATTAGATGAGCGCGGCTACATCCCGGTGAGCGCCAACATGGAGACGGACGTGCCGGGAGTGTTTGCCGCCGGCGACGTCACGGTCAAACTCCTGCGCCAGGTTGTGACCGCCGTGGGCGACGGGGCTACCGCCGCGGTTGCCGCCGAAAAGTATATCGAAGAGAATTTTTAAGCTTCGCCGAAAGGACGGAACGCCCGGGACGGCGGGTGATATTTCGTGCCGAACAAGAGATGGGGAGGTAAGACGGCGGTGTCGGAGTTTATTATCGAACTTACCCGCGACACTTACGAAGAGGAGGTGAAGCGCTCCGATCTGCCGGTGCTGGTGGACTTTTGGGGGCCCCGGTGCGCACCGTGCCTGGCTCTTCTACCCGAGGTGGAAAAGCTGGCCGCGGAGTATAGCGGCCGCGTGAAGTTCTGTAAGGTCAACTGCAGCCAAAACCGGCGCCTGGCAGCAGAACTTAAGGTGATGGCTCTGCCTACGTTCCTGTTCTACAAGGGGGGTGAGGTGGTCGCTCAACTTTCCGGTCCCGACGCCACCAAAGAAAACATCAAGGCCAAACTTGAAGAACTAGTCCGGTAAAGGAATCGGGGCGCGGGGCAGTATCTCCAGAGCCAAGAAGAGGGGAGGGTTGCTTTATGCGTTTGGAGCTCGGGAAGATCACTATCCGGAACGTGGAGTTTGGCCCGGCGACCAAGGTGGAAAACGGCACGCTCTATGTAAACAAAGAAGAGCTTGAGGCGCTTATCCTTGAGGACAAGTGTATCAAGTCGTGCGAGATCGACCTTGCACGACCGGGGGAAGAAGTGCGCATCATCCCCGTCAAGGACGTCATCGAGCCGCGCTGCAAAGTAAGCGGGCCGGGCGGAATTTTCCCCGGGTTCGTCAGCAAGGTAGAGACGGTAGGGAGCGGGCGAACACACGTTCTTAAAGGGGCGGCGGTGGTAACTACAGGGAAGATCGTCGGCTTCCAGGAAGGCATCATCGATATGACCGGCCCCGGGGCCAAGTACACCCCGTTTTCCCAGACGTACAACGTGGTCCTTAACCTTCAGCCGGTAGACGGCCTGCCCCAACACGATCATGAGCGCGCGGTCCGCCTGGCTGGCCTGAAAGCGGCGGCGTATCTTGGTGAGGCCGCCAAAAACCTTGAGCCGGAAACAATAGAAGTTTACGAGCTCGGCTCCTACCTGGAGACGGCGGCCAAGTATCCCAACCTGCCCAAGGTG